>PMAM01000291.1 GCA_003152595.1 Acidobacterium sp. | reverse complement strand
CGCTCGAAGACCTGAAACCTCTCCAATGATGCTCCGCGTTCCCCTCGACGAAGTCGCATCCACCCTCGCCGCCGTTCTCGTCCGCACCGGCTTTGAGCCCCATCGCGCCGATCTCTGCGCCCGTCTCTTTGCCGAGACCACACGCGACGGCGTCTACTCGCACGGTCTGGAGCGCTTCCCCCGCCTGCTCGCGATGATCCGCAACGGCTCCGTCGATGTGCAGGCCACCCCGCAACGCCTGCACCAGTTCGGCGCCATCGAACGCTGGGACGGCCGCCGCGGACCCGGCAACCTCAATGCATGGGCATCCATGGCCCGCGCGATCGAACTCTCCAACCAGCACGGCATCGGCTGCGTCGCGCTCGCCAACACCAACCACTGGATGCGCGGTGGCACCTACGGATGGCAGGCCGCCGATGCCGGTGTCATCGGCATTTGCTGGACCAACACCCTCGCCAACCTTCCGCCGTGGGGCGCCTCCCTTCCCGCCGTCGGCAACAATCCTCTCATCATCGCCGTCCCCCGCCCCGCCGGCCATGTCATCCTCGATATGGCCATGTCGCAGTTCTCCTACGGCGCGCTCACCAGCTATCAGCAGAAGGGCCAACTGCTCCCCGTCGACGGCGGCTTCGATCTCAGCGGCAACCTCACCCGCGATCCCGCCGCCATCGAGGCCTCGCAGCGCCCGCTCCCCATCGGCTACTGGAAAGGCTCCGGCCTCGCCATGATGCTCGACATGATCGCGGCACTCCTCTCCGGCGGCCTCGCAACGCATCAGATTCCCACCGACCCTTTGCGCGAATCCGGCCTCTCCCAGGTCTTCCTTGCTCTCAATCTCGTGCGTCTCCAATCCGCCGAAGACTCCGCCCGCACCGCCAACGCCATCGTCGAGTCCGTGCTCGCCAGCAACCCGGGAGCCGTGCGCTATCCGGGCGAGCAGATCCTCGTCACCCGCGCCGAGAATCTCGCCCTCGGCCTGCCGGTTCGCGAAGAACTCTGGGCTGAACTCCGCGCACTCTGAATCGCGAAGCCCCCCCGGCGCTAATCTAGATAAAGATGCGCGCCGCCGTTCTGCACCATGCCGCTCCCATTGCTTCGCGCCCGCTGGTCCTCGAAGACCTGCCCATCCCAGAACCCGGCCCCGGCCAGGTGCTGCTCAAAGTCGAAGCCTGCGGCGTCTGCCGCACCGATCTCCACATCACCGCGGGCGAACTCAAGCCCCTGCACGATGCGATCACACCCGGCCACCAGATTGTCGGGCGCGTCGAAAAGCTCGGCCCCGGCGTCGACTCGATTCACATCGGCGATCGCGCCGGGGCCCCCAACGCGCCGCCGTTGCGCGTTGGGGCGAGGGCCGGAGTCTCCTGGCTCGGTGGAGTCGACGGCACCTGTCTGCTCTGCCGCAAGAATCGCGAGAATCTGTGCGACCACCCCACTTACACCGGCTACTCCGTCAACGGTGGCTATGCCGAATACGCCGTGGCCCGCGCTGACTTCCTCATCCCGCTCCCTGAAGACAAACCCGCCACCGACCTCGCTCCGCTGCTCTGCGCCGGCATCATCGGCTTCCGCAGCCTGCGCGTGGCCGAAGTCGCTCCTGGCGATCGCGTCGGCCTCTTCGGCTTCGGCGCCTCCGCGCATCTCGCCATCGACGTCCTCAAGTCCTGGAACTGCGAAGTCTACGTCTCCACGCGCGGCGCCTCGCACCAGAAGCTGGCTCGCGAATTAGGCGCCACCTGGGTCGGCGACGCCACGGAGCTCCCGCCCGTCCCGCTCGACTCCGCCGTCACCTTCGCGCCCAGCGGGGATGTCGTCCTCGCAGCGCTCGCCTCATTGCGCAAAGGCGGCATCGTCGCTATCAATGCCATCCACCTCGACCGCATTCCGCAATTCGATTACGACTCTTTGCTGTGGGGCGAGCGGCAAATGCGCAGCGTCGCCAACATGACCCGTCAGGACGCCCGCGACTTCGTCGCTCTCGCCGCCAGGATCGGCATCCGCCCGCGCACAACCATCTTTCATCTCGATCAGGTCAACGACGCGCTGGCCGCCGTCGCCAACGATGCCATCGACGGCGCCGCTGTGGTCCTTCCTTAGCGAAGAACAACCGCAAGGGTGAATCCGTCGTAGCCCTTGCTGCCCACGGTCTGGATCGTCGTCGCGCTCACTCGCTTCTCCCGCGCCAGGGCTTCGTTGAACCGCCGGATCCCCTGCACGCGAGGATCGCTGGACGCAGCATCCGCCACCTCGCCATCGCGAATCACGTTGTCCACCACAATTACCGATCCCGACCGCGACAGCCGCAGAGCCCACTCGAAATACTCGGTGGTGTTCTCCTTGTCGGCGTCGATAAAAACAAAATCGAACGCCGCCCTTCGCTCTCCTGCCATCTGCGACAGCGTCGTCAACGCCGGCCCCAGCCGCACCTCAACTTTGCCGCTGAGCCCAGCGCGAGCAATGTTCCTGCGCGCAACTTCCGCGTGCTTCTTCTCCGCCTCAAGCGTTACCACCCGCCCGCGCGCCGGCAATGCGCGCCCCAGCCAGATCGTGCTGTATCCGCCCAG
This sequence comes from Acidobacterium sp., assembly GCA_003152595.1. GTDB lineage: Bacteria > Acidobacteriota > Terriglobia > Terriglobales > Acidobacteriaceae > Palsa-343. The sequence goes on along the minus strand of PMAM01000291.1, from coordinate 21,470 downwards.
CGTTCCAATCTCCAGGATCTTCCGCGCCCCCTGCATCTTCGCCAGCAGATGCAGCAGCTTTCCCTGGCTCGCCGACACCGCAATCTCCGGCAGCCCCGCCTTCGCGCTGTCTGCCAAAGCAGCATTCAGCGCTGCATCGGCCGGGATCAACAGTCCGTCCAGATAGCTCTCGACCGCGACCCACGTCTCTTCAGGTTTTCGTTTTGTGTTTCCGGCGTACTTCAATTCAATCCGCTCGTCTCGCTAAGATGCCACCAGCTCCGAGAAGTCCGCGATCCGCGAAAACGCCTGCAGCACTTCGCCGATCAGCGCCAGCCGATTGCTGCGCACCGCGGTATCCTCTGCCATCACCATCACCTTGTCGAAAAACAAATCGACATGCGGCCGCAGCGTCGCAATCTTCTCCATCGCCTCTCGGTATTCCCCGCGCCTGCTCAGTTCCTCGACCACGGGCGCCAGCTGTGCCGCCTCTTTGCGCAGCGCCCGCTCCGCAGGGTCCGTCAGCAACTCATCCTTCACTGCGCCGGTTCCCTGGCCAGCCCGCAGAATGCCCTTCTCCTCTGCCTGCCGCAAAATGTTCTTGATCCGCTTGAACGCCGCCGCTATCGCCGCCAGATCTTCCGACCCACGTACCGCCGTCAGCGCCTCGGCGCGCGCGATCGCATCCCGCATATTGTCCGAACGCACCGCGACTACCGCATTCACCACATCGTACGCAAAGCCTCGCATCTCGCGCAGCCAGAAGACAAACCGCTCCTCAAAGAATCCAACCAGCTTTTTCTGCGTCTCCTCGCTCACCTCCGCCGGCACGGCGCGGAATAGATCCGTACGCACCAGCGGCAATCCTGTCTCAGCCAGAATCTTCACGACGGCATTGGCTGCGCGCCGCAGTGCATACGGATCCTTGGAGCCCGTCGGCTCGAGGCCGATCGAAAACATCGCCACAATCGTCTGCACTCGATCCGCAATGCCCAGTACCTGTCCCTCCACCGTGGGCGGAATCGGATCCTCCACCGCCGCCGGCGAATACTGCCAGTAGATGGCCTGCGCCACCGTCTCGCCCAGACCCTGCGCGCGCGCGTAAAGCCCGCCCACGATGCCCTGCAGCTCCGTGAACTCCTTCACCAGCTCTGTCGTCAGATCGGTCTTCGCCAATTCCACCGCTTTCAGCAGCGCGCTTTCATCGATCCCGACTCCGCGTTCGCGCAGCAGGCCCGCCAGGTTCTTCGCAAGGCGCAGATTCGCCTGCGTCTTGTCCCAATAGCTGCCTAGCTCCTTGTGGAACGTCACCGACTTCAGCATCTCGACGCGATCCTCAAGCGGCCTCTTCTGATCCATCGTCCAGAAGAACTGCGCATCCTTGAAGCGCGCCCGCAGCACACGTTCGTGCCCGTGCCGGATCGTCTCAATACCGTTTTCTTCCGGATGCGTATTCAGCACCGCAAGAAAATATGGCAGCAGCCTCCCTTCCGCGCTCTCTACTGCGAAGTACTTCTGGTGATCCCGCATCACCGTCACCAGCACTTCTTCCGGCAGCTGCAGATACTCGCGGTCGAAGTTCCCCAGCACCACCGATGGCCATTCCGTCAGGTGCGTCACCGTCTCCAGCAGCGGCGCGTCCTCGCGCCAGCGCGCACTCGGCACCGCACGCGCCTCCAGATCCAGTGCCTTGCGAATCCGATGCTGCCGCAGCTTCACATCCGCGGTCACGTTCGCCGCCTCCAGCACCCCCACATAATCGTCCGGGTGATCGATCGCCACCGGCGCATCGCCGTGCAGGATGCGATGACCCCACGTTAGGTTCGCAGCATGCACGCCGGCAAACTCCACCGGCAGGATCGCGTGATCCAGCAGTGCCACCAGCCACCGCACCGGACGCACAAACGTCTCCACCTTCAGCGGCCGCCAGTACATATTCTTCGGCCAGTACACCGCCGCCAGTTCCCCGGCCAGCAGATCGGGCAGCACCTCGCTCGCCAGCCGGCCCTTGTCCTTCACCATCGCCGCCAGATATTCGCCCTTCGCGCTGGTCACCTTGAAGAGTCGCGTGTCACTGTTGTTCTGATCTTCGAGCTTCCCCTGCATCTCGGCCCGGTGCAGCAGCTCGGAATTCAAATCTGTTCCCCTCAGGTGTTCCTCTTCAAATGTCGTCTTGCGCAGCTGCTCCTCGCTCATCCCCGCCTTGCGCGCAAAAGCCAGTGCTGCCGCTGTCGGCTCGCCATTCTTAAACGCCACCGCCCATGACGGTCCGGTCAGCTCGCGCGTGGCATCCTGCTGCCGGGCCCGCACCCCGTTCACCTGCACCGCCAGCCGCCTCGGCGTCGAGTAGCTGTGGGTCTCGTGATCGTCCTCCAGCAAGCGCTCCCGCCGCAACAATTCCTCGACGCGCTCGGTCAGCTCCGCTTCCGCGGCCGCAATCATCCGCGCCGGAATCTCCTCCATCCCTGCTTCGAACAAAAGATCCGGCATCTATCGCGCCCCCGCTCTCTGTCGCTGCATCGCGTACGCTTTCGCCACGCCCACCACCATATTGCGTATCCGCGCCATCACCGCCACCCGTTCCGTCACCGAAATCGCGCCCCGCGCATCCAGCAAATTGAACAGGTGCGAGCACTTCAGGCACAGCTCATAGGCGCCCAACACCGGAAACCGCCGCAGCGCCACCCGCACATCCTCATCCGAAGGAGACGCCCCATCGTGCACCAGACGGTCGTGGATCTTCTCTTTCCGCTCAGCAACCTTCTCCACCTTGAACTGCTGATGAAACGCGTCCAGCAGCGCCTGGCATTCCGCCTCGTACAGCCGCAGATGCTCCCACAGCTTACCCACATCCGCTGCCTCGAAGTTGTANNGGCCCACACCACGTCGTACAGCGAATCCACATCCTGCAGAAATGCAGCGATGCGCTCCAGGCCGTAGGTGATCTCGCCGGAAATCGGGTCAAGATCCATCCCCCCGCACTGCTGGAAATACGTGAACTGGGTGATCTCAAGGCCGTCCAGCATCACCTGCCAGCCCACCCCCCAGGCACCCCCCACCGGCCACTCCCAGTTGTCTTCCTCGAACTTGATGTCATGCTCGCGCAGCCGGATCCCGATCGCCTCCAGCGATTGCAAATAGATCTCCTGAATATCCACCGGCGGCGGTTTCAGGACCACCTGCAGCTGCGTGTGCTTGAACAGCCGGTTCGGATTCTCCCCATATCGTCCGTCAGCCGGCCGCCGCGATGGCTGCGTGTACGCAATGGCCATTGGGTCCGGCCCCAGCACGCGCAGAAAGGTGTCAGGCGACATCGTCCCCGCCCCCACCTCCACGTCATAGGGCTGCGCGATCACGCAGCCGCGCTCGGCCCAGAATGTCTGGAGCCGGAGCAGAAGTTCCTGAAACGTCAGCGCCTTCAGCGCAACAGACGGCGGAGTGGATAAGGGCGTCAACATGGGCACCTGGAAAGTTCGAGGGTTTGCTCTAAAGATTCTATCGGCAGCGCGCCTTCAGCGCATCATGGCACGGATCTGCGCGCTCCAACGTCCCCACTAACCCCTATTGCCTGCTCCCTACTCCCTGCTTTCTCAGTCCCCCGCAGCAATCTTCTCCGTCTGCCGCGACATCCGCGCCGTCCGCTCGATCTTCTCCCAGTTGAACGGCCGCCCCTCCACCGCCCGCTTCAGCGTCCGGAACAGCACAATCGAGAACAGCTGCCGATAACTGAACCGCTGCAGCCACACGTGGAACAGCAGCCATCCGTCGCCCTTGTTCGCCGGATGCCGCGGCTCCAGCAAGAAAGCCAGCAGCGACGTCATAAAATCGATCAGCATGAATCCCAGAAAATAGACCACCAGCTTGTCCACCGTCGCCGCGCTCGCCGTCTCCGGATGGAAGTGCCGGTCCACCAGATACTGAATCACGCCCCATGCAAACATGATGTCGATGAACGGCGACACCAGCGGCAGCAGGATCTGAAAGACCAGAATGTTCGGCAGCGCGAAGAACCCCATCGCCCGATTCGTCCTCGCCGCCGCGCGATGCTTGAACACCGCCTGCAGAATCCCGAACGACCAGCGGAACCGCTGCCGCATCAGGCTGCGTGCATTTGCAGGAGCCTCAGTGAATGCCAGCGCACGATCGTCGTAGATCACCCTGTAGCGATCTTCCAGCAGGCCCATCGTCAGATCGGCGTCCTCGGCCACTGTGTTCACTGGATAGCAGCCCGCCTTCTTCACCGCCCCCGTCCGCCACGCTCCAATCGCCCCCGGCACCACCGTCACCACGTTGAACAGGTCCATCGCCCGCCGCTCGAAATTCTGGCTCGTGATGTATTCCAGCGCCTGCCAGCGTGTCCAGGTGTTGATCCGGTTGCCTACTTTGGCATTCCCCGCCACCGCCCCCACCCGCCCATCGGCAAACCACCGTACCAGCTTCGATACCGCATCGTGCGCGATTACCGTATCTGCGTCGATCCCGACGTAGACTTCCTCCTCCACGTGATCCAGCCCGTAGTTCAGCGCCTCCGCCTTGCCGCCGTTCACCTTGGTCAACACCAGCAGCTGCCCGTCCTCGATCTCCTGCGGATACGCCTCGCGCGCCACATCGAACGTCCGGTCCCGCGACCCATCGTCGATCACAATCACGCGCAGGTTCGGATAATCCGACTTCAGCACCGATCGGATCGTTCGCACGATCACCATCTCCTCGTTGTAAGCCGGAATCAGCACCGCCACCTGCGGCTCATACGCTCCGCCAGGAATCTTCCTCTTCCGGAACCGGTCGATCGTCGCGAAGATGCCGACCAGGATCAGCCGCGCGCTCATCAGCACGTCGCCGATAAAGAAAATATCCACGACAAAATTCGCGAAGAAGGAGAACAGGAAGAACGCCACCCAGTCGATGCGGGCCTGCCAGCGCATCTGCGGCGCAATCGGCGGCATCACCTCCGCCGTCGTCTTGCCCATCAGCTCCGATACGGGTACAAATTCGTAGCCCTTCGCCCGCAGCGTTGTGATCAGCACCGGCAGCGCTGCCACCGTCGCCGACCGGTTCCCGCCGCCATCGTGCAGCAGGACAATGCTGCCCCGCATCCACGGATGCGTCTTCATCTCGTCGATCTGCTGCAGAACGCTGTCCGTGATCTCCTGGGGCGATTTGCGCGGGTGTTCGTTCCAGTCGTCCGTGTCGATCTTGTCGCCGATGATCGTGTACCCCATCTGCTGGATGCGGTAGGCCGGCGCCGCCTCGTCGTTCGTGTCCGGCTCCTGATCGATCGAGTACGGCGGCCGGAAATACAGCGGCTGCCGTCCCGTCTCTGCCGCAAACAGCCGCTCCGTCCAGTTCAGCTCCAGCTCCAGCTGCCGCGGCGAGATTTCGCTGATGTCCGGATGCGTGAACGTGTGATTGCCGATCTCGTGCCCCTCGCGCACGTATCGCTGCAGCAATCCAATGTTCTGCTGCGCCTCCTCCCCGATCACCAGGAAGGTGCCCTTCACGTGATACTGCTTCAGGATGTCGAGAATCCTCGGCGTCCAGACCGCATCGGGCCCATCGTCGAAACTCAGCGCCAGCTTGTGCGGATCGTATCCGTACTGCTCGATCGTGTACGACCGTGGCAGCCGGACCATCCCCTCGTCAATCAGGGTGAAGTTGTCCGCGTCCATCAGGATCGAGCGCTCGCCCGCTTGCGGCGTCGCTACGATCCTCAGAATGTCCCCCTCGCCTTCGGTGTCCACGTCCTGGCCCGGAGGCACCGTCTTCAGCAGATCCGGCGCATTCGCCGCTCCCGGCCGATCCCATACCTGCCACAGCGAAGGATCCTCTTCGCCCAGCCGCCACAGCGCAAAGGTCCGCAGCCCCAACTGCCGTCCGGCACGCAGCTCGTTCAGCGCCGTTACGCCATCCAGAAACCACACCTGGTGCCGCTGATGCGCGTCCTCATCGTCGTAGGCGAAGTGCGGATTCAGCTCGTCGCCTTCCAGATGCACATCCGCGCCCGCATCGGCCGCCTCCTGCCAGGCGTCCTGGACCGAAAGATCGGTGACGTCCACTACCTTGCCGGACGCCTTCTTCCCCTTCTCCGGCAGCGGTTGCGCCCAGTCGAAGCCGTAATTGCCAAGACCGCAGATGATCTTTTCTTTCGGCACCAGTTTCAGCACGCGGTGCAGATTGGCCTCGAACCACGGCTCGCTCGCCACCGGGCCCGGATCGCTGGTCTCTTCGTGCTCGTCGTAGTTCATCAGGATGATGCCGTCGCTCGCCTGCGCCAGCCGGCGAATCGTCTGATCATCTGCTCCCACCTGCACGTTCACGTAAATCCGCAGGTTCTTCGCGCGGAAATCGTCGTGCAGTTCCGCAATCCACTGCGCATACAGCTTCTCGTCTTCGTCCGGGATCATTTCGAAATCAAGACAAATTCCGCGGTATCCCGGATTCGCAAACAAAAATTTGTCCAGCTGGATGTGCAGCAGGTTCCGCGCCGCTGCGTTGTGCAGCATCTTCCCGATCACATCGCCGTTCCACTCCTGGTTCAGCGTGTTGTAATCGTTCAGCATGGGAACGACATCGGTCTCTTCCTTCGCCGCCTCGATCGTCGTTTTCACCCGGTTCTCCGGGTCCACGCCATGCACGCCGCCCGCGTCCACCACGTTGTAGAAATGCACCGGGAACAGCGGCGTCGCCGCCACCAGGTTGCCGTCCGGCGAAACCACGTGCAGCCAGTCCGGAAATAAAATGTCGATCTGGTGAATGCGCGACTTCAGCGCTGAATAGCTGGCCTCGTCGTTCTCGTAGAACGCGGCCCGCAGCCCTTCATCCTGGTTGGGCACGATATCGGTCGCATGACGCTTGCCTCTGCGCCGCGGCGGCCTCGCCGCCGCCCCCTTGGCCAGCTCTGGCTGCCTTTCCTTCAGCGCTTTCACGTTGCGTCTCTGCGCCGGCAGCAGTAGCTCCGGCAACGTCTGCTTCGACAGAACGCTGAAGACGAAAACAGCTCCCACGATCGTCAGCAGGATGATCGATAGGTCGCTCAGCCGCCGGAGAATCTTCCGCCGCCGCTGCTTCGGATCGTAGAAAACCTGCTTCATCGTGGCCTGTCTCAATCCTACATAAAGGACCGCCCGCAGCCGCCTTCCGCCCCTGGTTGCTCTTGCTCGCTAATGGTTTCTCGCTGGACGTATCTCGCTAACCGCTATCCGCTATCCGCTATCCGCTGTTCTAATATCCCCAATGCCCCGCACAGCTCTCCGAAGATGGTGGCTCATCGCGCTCGCCCTCGCCGCCGGAGCCGCTCTGCGCCTCTGGTTTATCCACGCCTGGCCCGAAGTCGAAGGCGACCCCCTCGTCTACGGCGACATCGCCAAAAACTGGATGCTCCACGGCATCTACGGCAGAACCATCGCCGGACACATCGTCCCTACCCTCATCCGCCTCCCCGGCTATCCTCTCTTCCTCATCCTTTGCTTCCGCCTCTTCGGCATCGAGCACTACAACGCCGTAATGTACGCGCAGGTCGCCATCGACCTGGCCACCTGCCTCCTCATCGCCGCCCTCGCCCGCCGCATCTGGAGCCCCCGCGCAGGCTGGTGGGCTCTCTGGCTCGCCGTGCTCTGCCCCTTCACCGCCAACTACACTGCCACGCCCCTCACAGAGACCCTCGAACTCTTCTCCATCGCGCTCGCCTTCTACGCCTTCGATCGCTTCCTCGCCTCGCCCCGCTGGCCCTCGGCTCTCATCCTCGCGTTTGCCTGGAGCTATGCCGCCATTCTTCGTCCCGATGGCGCACTACTCGCCGTCGCCCTCTGCACCGCCCTTGTCTTCTGCGGATCACAACGCTGGGGCGCCCCACGCATGTTCCGCTGGGCTCTCGTCTGCGGCCTCCTCTCCATCCTCCCCTTCATCCCGTGGACCCTTCGCAACGCCCGCACCCTCCATGTCTTCGAGCCGCTCGCCCCGCGCTATGCCGTCGACCCCGGCGAAGACATCGACCCCGGCTTCCAGCGCTGGACCAAAACCGTCTGTGTCGATTTCGCCTGTACCTGGGACGTCTACTGGAACGCCGACAACGACGTCATCGACGTCGCGGATCTTCCCTCCCGCGCCTTCGACTCGCCGCAGCAGTCCGTCGCAACCCGCGCCCTCATCGACGACTACAACCGGAACACGACCATCACGCCGCAGATCGACGCTCGCTTCGCCGCCCTCGCTGCCGAGCGCATCCACGACCATCCCTTCCGCTATTACGTGGAGCTCCCCCTGGCGCGCCTCGCCGACATGGCGCTCCGCCCGCGCACCGAGATGCTCTGGATCGAGCTGCGCTGGTGGCAATACAACCGCCATCACGCCGAAACCGTATTTGCCGTTGGATATGCGGCGCTCAATCTGGCCTATCTCATCGCCGCGCTCATCGGATTCCTCAAGCGTCCGCGCCTCGCCGGAGTCATCCTCGCCTTCGTCCTGCTGCGCTGCGCCCTGCTCCTCACCCTCGAAGCACCCGAGCAGCGCTACACCCTGGAGTTCTTCCCACCCCTCATCGTCCTCGCCAGCGTCGCGCTCAGCCGTCGAGCACTCTCAACGCAACAATCCCCGAGAATCAGCATCCCTCGCTGACTCGCTGACTCGCTGACTCGCTATTGCCTGTTGCCTGTTGCCTATTGCCTGCTGCTCAGACATCTCCCTCATCCAGCCGCAGCTCGGTCACCTGGATCCGCCCCGTGCAGATCCGCAGCGGCTGCGTGATTGAGAAAATCCGCCGCGTCCCCGGCGCCGTCACCAGAATGCGCGACACCCGTGAGCAGTCCGGACCCGTCGTCCACACCACCTGAAACGCTGCCACCGCATGAGGCATCAGCGTCACGCTCGGCGCCGGCCCGCCTGAAGGCCCCGGCCGTGTGCTCGACAACTCCGCCGTCACCTCGGTCGAGCTCACCTTCTCCATCGCGATGCTCCCGATGTTCTCCCCCTGCGGATCCACCAGCGCCACACCCGGATAGCCGCCCAACCGGCACGGTAGCGCGCCACGATTCATGAACGCCAGCTTGACCGACCGGAAAATGCCGTTCGCATCTCCCGCGATCTCCTCCACCGAAAGCACGTCCGGATCGCACGCCCCGGCATTCTGCGCATCCTGCGCTGTCGCCCGCGCAATCAGGTGCGGCGTCTCGCCGATCGTCATCATATAAGGAGCGTTGGGATTCGGGTGCAGCGCCACATCGTCCGGTGCCGCTCCCTGCGCGGCGAGTTTCACCCTGCCGCTTCGCGTCCCGGCACAGCCTAGACACACTGCCACGACGCAGCCCGCGGCAAGCGCCGGATACAGCCCACGCCTGAACATGAGAGGGAGTCCTTTGCTCTCATTGTAGGATGTTCTCGCCTCGCCTGCTGGTTGCACTTTGCCAAACTAAGGTTGCCTGCGCGTAAGGATTTAGAATCAGGCCATGGTTTCGGCGCTCGCTCCGCGCCCTCTCGAAGGTCAGGTCGCCCTCGTCACCGGCGCGGCAAAGCGCATCGGGCGCGCACTCGCTCTCGCCCTGGCGGAAGCCGGAGCCTCCGTCGCCATCACCTTCCGCAACTCCGAAGCCGAAGCCCGGCAAACGGTTGCCGATCTGGAAAAACTGGGCGTCCAGGCCGCCGCCTTTCGCGCCGAGCTCCGCGACCCCGCACAGATCCGCGCCGCCGTCGATGCCGCCGTCGCCCGATTCTCCCGCCTCGACATCCTCGTCAACAACGCCGGCCGCTTCGAAACGGCCGCCCTCGAATCCCTCACCGTCGAGCAGTGGGACGCCATGTTCGAGACCAACACCCGCGCCCCTTTCCTCACCGCTCAGGCCGCTTACCCCCATCTCAAAGCCGCTCGCGGCCGCATCATTAATATAGGATCGCTCGGCGGCCTCCACCCCTGGGCCACCCACGGCCACTACTGCACCTCCAAAGCCGCCCTGCACATGCTCACCCGCACCATGTCCAAAGCCTGGGCGCCGGAGATCAGCGTCAACTGCGTCGCGCCCGGCATGATCGTCAACGGCGAAGTCGACCCCGAGTTCGAGCACTTCGCCCGCCGCACCCCCATGCAACGCAACGGCACCGCCGCCGATGTCGCCGCTGGCGTGCTCTTCTTTGCCACCAGCCCGCAATTCATCACCGGCCAGATCCTCTCCGTCGACGGCGGCCTCGGCCTCTAGCTCGCTTCCTCGTTCCTGCTTCCCGCTACCAGCTCATGTCCTCTGTCCCCCTGCCGATAGAACTATCGGGAGACACGCAATGTCCACCTTTGCCTGGAACGATTCCTACAGCGTCCACGTCCACCAATTCGATGCCCAGCACCGCAAGCTCTTCGAGATCATCAACTCTCTCGCCGATGCCATGCGCGTCGGCAAAGGCGAAGACGTCATCCGTGAAGTCGTGGGCCAACTCGCCGTCTACACTCGCACCCACTTCCTCTAGGAAGAGGTCGCCATGCGCCAGACCGGCTACCCCGAACTCGCCTCCCACCAGGAACAGCACAACAAGCTCATGGCCGACGTCGAGAAATACAAGTCCGACCTCGACCAGGGCCGCAAACCCAATCTTGTTGCCGTCCTCAACTTCGTACAGAACTGGCTCGTCCAGCACATCCAGAAGTCCGACAAGAAATACTCCGACCACCTCAACGCCCACGGCCTCCGCTAATCCGGCAACGTACACGCACAACCCGCCTCTGAACCCACTTCCGTAAAAATAAAGGCGCTCCCGCAGGAGCGCCCTCTGTTTCGCTGACCGGTTTCAAGCTGACCGCATCTTCGCTGACCGGCTGTTAGCCAACCGCTTGTTAGCTCACCGCTTTCCAGCTCACCACCCCTCAACCCACCGGCACAATCGCCGAACACGGCGTGAACTGCGTCGTCAGCAGCGAAGAATCCGGGAAGCTGAAATCTCCGTTGATCGCCGTCGACGGCGTAGCGTCCTCAAACCACTGCAGCACCCCCAGCGTTTGCGGATGATACGTGAATCCGTGCAGCGTCACATCCGTGTAGTCAGGGATGAAGCTCTCCGTGATGTCTCCCACCTCGAGCGTGTTCTGGCAGACCCCCTGCGCAGCCCCCGGAACCTGATAGTTCGGCGTGAGATTGTTCACGAACGGATCGTTCACCGTTTCGGCCAGCTCGTGCGACAGCGCATTGATGTCCGCAAACTCGCCCGGATCCCCGAACACCGTATTCGCCACGTCGGAATCCAGCGACGTCGCAAACACCACCGTCTGCACAAACGTCCGGTTCCCTGTCTGCCTCGCCTCATATGCCGTGTGGAACCCGCCCACGCAGCAGTCCACCGGCTCTCCCATCGAGAAATCGCCGTACACTGCATTACGCGTGAGAAAGATCGGGATCGAGCGGACGTCCACCGGCTCCAGTTGCAGCATTGTGTTCAGCTGCGACTCGATGAAATTCACATCGATCAGTGCGAAGTACGTCCCCGTCGGGTCCACAAACATCTGCGACGCGCCGTACGGCACCTCGATCGTCACCGGCGTCAGCGTCTGCGGTGTTCCCAGCAGCACATGGTAGTTGTCGCCTCGCCGCGTGTTGATCAGCGGCCAGAACTGCGCTCGCATCTGCGCATCCACAAACTGCGTGTCGCCGCTCGCGTATTCCGCGTCGTCGAACAGCGGTGAATTCCTGACCTCGCGCGTGATTGTCGTCGCGTCGATCGTGATGTTGTTGCCGTTCTGATCCACGAACTCGTCGAAATAAAACGACAGCGGAACGTAGTCGGTGGGCACACTGGTCGTCCGCCGCAGCGCCGGATTCTGGCCCACCATCGTATAGGCATAGCTTTGGCCGTCGCTGGTGAACGAACTGCTGAACGTTGGAATTGAAATGACGCTCTGGCTCTGCGCCTGCGTTGCCAGGTTCGTTGCCGCCGACAACCGATTCTGGGCGCGGTGCTGCGGCGTCGAGTTGAGCGACGCGAAATAGCCGCCGGGAACCTCTGCCGGTTGACGCGGTGTTCCGCCCAAAGTCTGAGCGGCGGCCAGTTCAACGAAAAGAGCCAGAGCAGCGAAGGAGAACAAGGTGGACAGCTTCCTCATGGGGGAGGTCTCGACTTTCTTTGCTGACTTATTTTGAGAAGCGCCCTCAATGTGCTTCACCAAAGACGCGAAGTCAATCTCATCTTTAGTAATTTCGCCGCTCGCAGCCGCAAAAATTCACGAAAGATGACCGCAGGCGCAGTCTTTCGCTCGCTCCGCGCCACAGACGCGTTACGACAGATTCGTCAGGGAAATTCAAAGTTGACGCAGGAATCACTCGCCGCGCGACGAGCCTATTTCCCGAACAGCCGCCCCATCAGCCCCGGCCGCTTCACTTCGTCCTCGTAGACGTAAACACCCTCCGGCTCAGGCTGAGGTCCCAGCGGCTGATTCTCGAATGCCGCCCGCGGATTCTTTACGCACAGCCGCTCCGCCGTTCCCTCGCCGTACTTCTTAGCAATCGCCTCGTAGGCGGGCCGCATCAACGGCCGCCGCCCCTCCATGTTGTGTGCGTCCGTCGCGATGAAGTGTACCCAGTTCTTCTCCAGCAGATCCCACGCCAGGCCCTGTGCGCGCCTGCCAAACCGCCCGCTCAGCGACGACGCTGTGATCTGCACCAGGCACCCCGTCCGCATCCACTCCGCCATCTTCGCGTGTTCCTTCTGCAGGATCGGGTTCCGTTCCGGATGCGTAATGATGGGCCGCATTCCTTTTACCGAAAACTCGTAGAACGTGTCGCCGATGCTTTGCGGAATCATGAACTCCGCAAACTCCACCAGCAGATACTTCCCATTGTTGATGGTGAACTTCGTCGGATGTTTCAGCGCGTCCTCAATGTTTTCGTAGGAAAGATGGAAGTCGCACCCCAGCCCCAGCGTCACTGCATCGCCGAGCTTCTCCCGGATCGCTTCCAGCCTCTCGCGGTTCTGTTCCGGGTTGAAATCCCATGTGTCATTCGCGTGCGGCGTGCATACGATGTGCGTGATCCCGTCCGCCATCGCCGCCTTCGCCTGCGCCACGGAGCTCTCGATATCTTTGGGCCCGTCGTCGGTCCCGAACAAGAGGTGGTGATGGATGTCGATCATGCNNCGGTCCGGATGCGGCATCATCCCCAGCACATTCCGTCCCTCGTTCAGGATCCCCGCAATATTTTCCAGCGACCCGTTCGGATTCGCCTCCCGCGTGATCGCCCCCTCCGGTGTCGCATACCGGAACACGATGCGATCCTGGCTCTTCAGTGCGGCCAGCGTGGCGTCGTCGCAGAAGTAATTCCCCTCCATGTGCCCGATAGGAATCTTCAGCACCTGACCCTTCGCCAGCGTCTGCGTAAACGGCGTGTCCGTTGTCTCCGTCCGCAGATACACCTGCTTGCAGATGTACTTCAGCCCCGCATTCCGCATCAGCGCGCCCGGCAGCAGCCCCGCCTCGCACAGGATCTGGAATCCGTTACAAATTCCCAGTACCAGCCCGCCATCGTCCGCGAATTTTTTTACCGACTGCATCACCGGCGAAAACCTGGCAATCGCCCCGGTCCGCAGATAGTCACCGTACGCAAATCCACCGGGAACCAGAATCGCGTCGCAATTCTCAAGGCTCGGTGAGTCGTGCCACAAAAACGTCACCGGCTGATGCGCAATCTTCTCCACGACGTTGTAAGTATCGTGGTCGCAATTCGATCCCGGAAACACCAGCACGCCGAATTTCATAGCTATCTCAAGGTTAGCAGGTCACGCCGTTCCCTATTGCCTGTTGCCTATTGCCTNNCACACAATCCGGTGCCGCTCCCGCTTATCCCGCACCTTCCGCCGCGTCGCCTCATCCAGCGGCTCCAGCAAATCAAAGGTGATGTTCGCCGGCTGAAACCGCTTCGAGTCCGCCTCCGTGATGTATCGCACCAGCGACCCCAGCGCCGTCCCCCGCGGCACCGGCTCCGGCCTCTCTCCCCGCGCCATCTCCGCCGCATACATCCCCGCCAGCATCCCCGTCGCAATCGATTCCGTGTACCCCTCCACCCCCGAAATCTGCCCCGCAAAGAAAATCCGCGGATACTCCCGCAGATGCAGCGTTCGCGTCAGCACCGTCGGCGAGTTGATATAGGTGTTCCGATGAATCTGCCCGTAGCGCAGAAACTTCGCCTGCTCCAGCCCCGGAATCATCCGGAAAATCCGCGCCTGCTCCCCAAACTTCATGTGGTTCTGGAACCCGACCAGGTTGTACGAGTCCGCTCGCAGGTTCTCCACCCGTAGCTGCACCACCGCCCACGGCATCTTCCCCGTTCGCGGATTGATCAACCCCACCGGCTTCATCGGTCCGAAGCGCAGCGTGTCCCGCCCGCGCCGCGCCAGTTCTTCAATCGGCAGGCACCCCTCGAAGTATTCGAGCTTCTCCCACTCCTTCGCCTCCACGCTCTCCGCCGCCAGCAGCGCATCGTGGAACGCCTCATACTCCGCCTGCGTCATCGGACAATTAATGTAGTCCGCTGTCCCCTTGTCGTACCGCGCTGCCAGGTACACCTTCTCCCGATCGATCGAGTCCGCCTCCACAATCGGGCTGATCGAGTCGTAGAACGCCAGGTGCTCGCTCCCCGTCAGCCGCGCAATCTCCCCCGACAACGCCGGCGACGTCAGCGGCCCCGACGCCACAATCGTGATTCCGTCTTCCGCATCCAGCCGCGTCACCTCTTCCCGATGCACCGCGATCCGCGGCTCCCCCGCAATCTTCTCCCCAATCAGCCGCGAAAACTCCACCCGATCCACGGCCAGCGCATGCCCGGCCGGAACCGCGCTTGCATCCGCACACTGCAGCAGCGGCGACCCCGCCCGCCGCATCTCCTGCTTCAGCAGCCAGGGCGCTGTGTTTTCGCTCTCGCTTTTCAGAGAATTGCTGCAAACCAGCTCGCCAAAATCCGCCGTCTCGTGCGCAGGCGTTGTCCGCACTGGCCGCATCTCGTACAGATCCACCTCCGCACCCATGCGCGCCGCCACCAGTGCAGCCTCGGGTCCGGCCAGTCCACCACCAATAACTCGAATCCTCACTTGGCTCCGCTCAGCGCTCCCGCCGCGAGACCCCGCAGCGCGTCATCTTTCACCCGCATCCGCGTCCAGTCGTCCATCCAGTCCGCGCCCAGCGTCTTGTAGAACTCTATCGCCGGCGTATTCCAGTCCAGCACGTGCCAGAACAGGATCACGCACCCGCGCTCCACCGCAATCGCCGCCACCTTCTCCAGCAGCGCCCGCCCCACCCCCCGCCCGCGAAACCGCGGCCGCACAAACAGATCCTCCAGATGCATCGCCCGCCCGCGCCACGTTGAATACACAGGGAAGAACAGCGCAATCCCCGCCGGCTCTCCGTCTTCCTCCGCGATCACCGTTTCGAAATACCGCTCTCCGCCCTTCTCCGGAAATCCGTCCCGCAACAGTTCCGCCTCCGTCACCTGCACCGCGCCCGGAGCGCGCTCATACTCCGCCAGCTCCCGGATGAACTCCAGAATCAGCGCAACATCGTCCCTGCTCGCCTCACGAATCGTCATCATCAGGTTCGATTATAGAAAGCGGCCCTCCATGACCACTCTTCTGCAGTCCGGCCATACCACTGGATGACATAACGGACCAGTGGTCGTTCGCGCCTCCGGTTCCTCGCCCGCCGTAACATCACCACTGCATAATTCCGTCACGCCTGACTTCCTTTTTCCTAATTTTGGCGTCATCATTAGGGTCAATCCAGCCTCAGGCTGGGCCGTTCCCCCAGACACCCCGGCAGCCACTCCGCCGAGGCACCCGCAAAACGGCATAGGAGCCGCGCGTGAGAACGGTCAGGGAGGCGCTTATGCAGCGCTCTTTCGCTCTCGTGGCGCAGACCGCATTCGCCGCGATCCTCGTCCTTTCCGCGGCATCCTCTACCTGTGCCGAGAATCCGCAGCCGCAGCTCCCTGTTGCCCAGATTCCGCCTGCTGACCCCCACGTCGCGCCTGTCGACCTGCCCTCGGAAGCCCGTGGCGATCTGGCCATGGCTCACCAGGAGTATCTGCGCGCCATCGACGCCTACAGCCAGGTCCCCGACAAAACGGCCGAGGTCTGGAACAAGCTCGGCATGGCCTACCATCACCTCTTCGCCATGGACGAGGCCCGCCGCGACTACGAACGCGCCCTACGCCTCCATCCCGATTACGCTGAGGCCCTCAACAACCTCGGTGCCATTTACTACGCGAAGAAGAGCTATAAGAAAGCGATCCACTATTACCGCAAAGCCATCTCGATCGATCCCCGGTCCGCGCCCATCTACAGCAATCTCGGCACCGCCTGGTTCGCTCGCGGCAAAACTGAGGCTGGCATTGAGGCTTACCGCACCGCCTTCGCCCTTGACCCCACAGTCTTCGCGACCAACTCCGCCCTTCTGGTCAACGAAGGCCTGGACGCGCACGACCGGGCTCTCCAGGACTTTTGCCTCGCCAAGCTCTTCGCCGCCTCCGGCAGGAACGAGGAAGCAATCGACTTTCTCCGCAAGGCCCTCGACGAAGGCTTCTCCGCCCGCAGGAAGATTCTCGCCGACGAGACCCTCGCCTCCCTGCGCGCCACCCCCGAATTCGCCCGGCTCATGATCGAGCAGCAAAAGCCTCACTAAACAATCGCGGCTCCCCAACACTCGCCTTGCACCCCCTTTCCGCTCGCTCTTCCACTCGCCTTTTCGCTCGCCTTTCCGCTGACCGCGTCAACCTGACCGCTTCTCAGCTTCGCATCCCTTCAGCCTTCCTTAAGCTCCCCTTGCTATCCTCCACCCATGGCAAGATCCGGCCCCGCCGGGGGATGCATAGCTCTGCTCGCTTGTGCCGCGCTGTTCTGCGCCCGGATCTCCCTCGCCCAGTCTCTCCCTTCGGCGCCTCAACCGTCCGCCCCGCAGCCCGTCCCAGCGACCTCCGCAACGTCGCCTTCCTTCACGCTCGACCAGGCCATCGCCGCCGCACTCGCCAACGATCCCGCTTACCATACTGCCCTTGCCGCCAGCGGCTCCGCGCGCCTCGACGCCGTCCTCAGCCGCAGCGCTCTGTTGCCCAACGCTGCAGCGCACGGCCAATACCTCTACACCCAACCCAACGGTGTCCTCAACCAGGCAGGACAAATCGGCAACCAGGCCGCACCCCGCTTCATCGCCAACAATGCCATCCGTGAATACGCCGCCCAGCTCCTCGTCAATGAGAACCTCAGCTTCGCCGCCGTCGCCGACTACCGCCGCTCTCGCGCCCTCGCCGCCCAGTCCACCGCCGATCTCGAAAGCGCGCGCCGTGACCTGATCGTCCGCGTCGTCGCCGCATGGTTCGGCCTGCTCTCCGCTACCGACAAAGTCGATGTTGCCCATCGCGCCCTCGATGAAGCTCACGCCTTCGTCGACCTCACCCAGAAGCTCGAAAACGGCCGCGAAGTCGCCCACGCCGATGCCGTCAAAGCCGACCTCCAGTTCCAGCAGCGCCAGCGCGAGTTCGACGACGCCAGCCTTGCCGCCGAGAAAGCCCGCCTCGACCTCGGTGTGTTCCTCTTCCCCGACCCGCGCACCCCGTATACCCTCGCCACACCCTACGAGCAAAACGTGCTCCCCGATCGGCCCGTCATCGAAGCCGCCGCCGCCCAAAACAACCCCGACCTTCGCAGCGCTCTCGAGGCTCTCCACGCCGCGAACAACGAAGTCCTCGCCGCTCGCGCCGCTTATCTTCCCTCGCTCGGCTTCAACTATGCCTACGGCATCGATGCGCCCCAATTCGCTGTCCGAGGCCCCGAAGGTGTCCGCAACCTCGGCTACTCCGCCTCCCTCTCCCTCGACTTCCCCCTCTGGGACTGGTTCGCCACCCAGGACCGAGTCCGCCAGGCCGAACTCCGCGAGAAGGCCGCGCAGGCCACGCTGACCACCACCCAGCGCACGCTCATCGCGCAGCTCGACGAGTATTACAACGAAGCTCGCATCGCCGCCGGCCAGGTCGCGTCGCTCCACACCAGCGTCGACACCGCAAGCGAAAGCCTTCGCCTCACTCACCTCCGCTACTCCGCCGGCGAAGCCACTGCCCTCGAAGTGGTCGACGCCCAGTCCGCGCTCGCTCAGGCCGAAGCCGCGTACGACGACGGCATCCTCCGCAGCCGCGTCGCCCGCGCCAACCTCCAAACCCTCACCGGAACGCTATAAATGACACGCCTCCTCATCTCCGACACGAATTCCCGCCGGGCCAGCTTCTGTAACAGGGCACGAGTTTACTCAGCGTGCCCTGAGCGAGCTCTGAGCGCAGCGATGTGCGCGTCGAATGGGTGCCGATACGCCCACGAAAAAATCCGGGCTTTAGCCCCTCTCTTTCGGGCTATAGCCCCTCTCTTTGAAGCGGCACGGTGGTACAACCGGCACAAGAACACCCACACACAACACCCGGCCAGGTTCACCCCACAGCAAGAAGCTAGATCCTCCGATAAGCGAACTTCAACCAGAATCGTTTCGTCGTTCATCTCGAAAGTACTGCCCTGGACCATTTCGGAAAAACATGGTCTCGACCCTAACCTCCCGCTGTGCCGATACGCCCAGGAAAAAATCCGGGCTTTAGCCTCTGCCTTTAAAGCAGCACGGTTTTACAACCCACAGAAGAACACCCACACACAACACCCGGCCAAGTTCACCCCACAGCAAGAAGCTAGGTCCTCCGATAAGCGAAATTCAATAGGAATCGATTCGTCGTTCACCTCGAAAGTACTGCTGCCATGGACCATTTCGGAAGAGCACAGTCTCGACCCCCACCTCCCGCTGTACCGAAAAGACTGCGAACAAAACCTGGCTTTAGCCCCTGAGGAGCGCTTCCCATGTCGTGCTTCTCTCTTCTGGCGTCCCGCTTCCTCCTTCCTGCTCGCCCTTCTCCTTCTCTCCGGCTGCTCCAAAAAAGAATCCACCCAACCCACCGCCGTCCCAGTCCAGGCCGCAAACGCCCAGGTCCAGTCCATCACCGAGCACACCGTCACCGACGCGGTCCTCGCCCCCATCGCCCAGGCAGCCATCTCGCCCAAAATCACCGCCCCGGTGAAAAAGTTCTATGTCCAGCGCGGCGCNNCCGACAACCAGGGCTCCTTCGACGCCGCCGACGCCAACTTCCAGACCGCCGTTAAAGCCCAGGTCCCCGAGGACTATCAGAACGCCCAGCTCGCCGTCGCCCAGGCCAAAGCGAATCTCGACCTCGCCCAAAGCGTCCTCAACAGCCGCAAACAGCTCTTCGCCCAGGGAGCCATCGCCGGCCGCGACCTCGACACCTCGCAGGCCGCGCTCGTCCAGGCCCAGGCTGCTTACGACACCGCCTCCAAACATCTCGCCGGCATGAACGAGGTCAGCCACGCCGCCGCCCTCAAAGCCGCCCAAGGCACGTTCGAATCCGCAAAAGGTAAATACCAGGGCGCCGAAGCTCAGCTCAGCTACTCCGAAATCCGCAGCCCCATTGCCGGCGTCGTCACCGACCGCCCCCTCTACGCCGGTGAAACACCTGCCCCTGGCACGCCCTTCATCACCGTCATGGACACCTCCGCCCTCCTCGCGAAGATCCATTTGTCACAGCCACAGGCACAATTGCTGAAGACTGGCGATCCCGCCCAGGTCTCAGTCCCCGGCCTCACCGATCCCGTTCCCGGAAAAATCGCCCTCGTCAGCCCCGCCCTCGATCCCGGCAGCACCACTGTAGAAGTCTGGGTCCGCCTCGAAAACCCCAAAGGCACTCTGCGCCCCGGCACCGCCGTCCACGTCTCCATCGCCGGACGCACTGCGCCTAAAGCCATCGTCGTGCCCTCGGAAGCCATCATCGTCCCCGCCTCCGGCAAAGCCTCCGTCATGGTCATTGGCTCCGACAGCGTCGCCCACCTTACTCCCGTTAACACCGGCATCGCCGACGCGGGCATGACCCAGATCCTCTCCGGCATCGCCGCCGGCCAGCAGGTCATCACCACCGACGCCGCCTCCATCGACGACGGCACCAAAGTCAAAGTCACCGCCCCCAGTGATAACGATGACCAAAAGTCCGCCCCCGGCCAGGGCGCCAAAGGGGACGACGACAAATGAGCGGCCTCGTCCCCGGCCCCGCCGCGCTCTCGGCGGAGAAGCCCTTCTGGCTCTCCCGCTGGGCGCGCAGCATCTTCTTCTTCACCATCGTCCTCGGCGTCGCGGGCATCTTCCTCGCCTTCCGCATCCCCATCGCCGTCTTTCCGCAGACCAACTTCCCCCGTGTCGTCATCGGCGTCGACAACGGCGTCATGCCCGTCGAGCAGATGGAAGTCACCATTACCCGCCCCATTGAAGACGCCGTCAACTCCGTCCCCGGCCTCGTCACCGTCCGCTCCATCACCAGCCGCGGCTCCGCGGAAGTCAGCCTCTTCTTCGACTGGAACGTCGACATGTTCCAGACCTTGCAGCTCGTCAACGCCGCGCTCTCCCGCGTTCAGCAGGAGCTCCCCTCCACCGCCGTCATCACCACCAACCGCCTCACCTTCGCCACCTTCCCCATCCTCGGCTACGCTCTCACCTCCAACACCGTCTCCCAGACCCGCCTCTGGGAAATCGCCACCTACGACCTCAAGCCGCCTCTCAATCGCCTCGACGGCGTCAGCACTGTCACCGTCCAGGGCGGTCAGGTCCCCGAGTACCACATCGTCCCCAACACCGCGAAGCTCATCTCTGCCCAGATCGCCATCCCCGACATCGTCAATGCCATCCAGCAGACCAACCTGCTCCAATCTCCCGGCCTCTACGAAGCCAACCATCAGCTCATCCTCGCCTTGGTCGGCGATCAGGCCTCGAACCTCGCCGAGCTCGCGCAAATCTCTGTCAAGTCCACGGCCTCCGGCGTCCCCATCCATCTTTCCGATATCGCCCAGGTCACGCCCGCCACCGAGCCCGTCTACACCATCGTTACGTCGAACGGTCAGCCCGCCGTCCTCATCAACATCGCCCGCCAGCCCACCTCGAACACCGTCACCGTCGCCGACGAAGTCGCAGCGGAGATGACCCGGCTCCGCACCGATCTCCCCCAGGGCGTCACCGTCACCCCCTTCTACGATCAGTCCCACCTCGTGCGCGACTCTATCGCCAGCGTCCGCGATGCCATCCTCATCGGGCTCATCCTCGCCGCCATCATCCTCGTCCTCTTTCTGCGCGACTGGTCCGCCTCCCTCGTCGCCGGCCTTGTCATTCCTGTAACCATCCTGGTTACATTTATCGCGCTCTGGGCGTTGGGAGAGAGCTTCAATCTCATGACCCTCGGCGGCCTCGCCGCTGCCGTGGGCCTGGTCATCGATGACGCCATCGTCGTCGTCGAAAACATCGCGCTGCATCGTGAGGCAGGCGAGAACCGCATCGAAGCCGTCCGCAAAGCTCTCGCCGAAATCACCCACCCCCTCATCGGCTCCACCATCACCCCCATCGTTGTCTTCCTGCCCCTCGTCTCGGTCACCGGCGTCACCGGAACCTTCTTCCGCGCGCT
>PMAM01000349.1 GCA_003152595.1 Acidobacterium sp. | reverse complement strand
TCCTGGATGGTGAACTCGAAGTCCTGCATGTCGCGGTAGTGCTTTTCGAGGCGCGAGGTCAGGTCGCGGAGCTGGTCGTACACATGCGGCATGGCCTTACGCAGCTCGTTGATCGGAACCGGCGTGCGGATGCCGGCGACCACGTCTTCGCCCTGCGCGTTCATCAGGAACTCTCCATAGAATTCCTTCTCGCCGTTGGCGGGGTTGCGGGTGAAGCCGACGCCGGTGCCGCTGGTCTCGTTGAGATTGCCGAAGACCATGGCCTGGATGTTGACCGCGGTGCCGAGCCAGTCATCGATGTGGTTCAGGCGGCGATAGGTCTTGGCGCGCTCATTATTCCAGGACCTGAAGACGGCGTCGCGCGCCATCGTGAGCTGGCGGTCGGGATCCTGCGGGAATTCGGCGCCGGTGTGCTTGAGGACAAGCTTTTTGTAGGCGGCGATGACTTCTTTGAGGGCCACGGGCGTCAGCTCGGTGTCCTGCTTTGCGCTGTGCTTCTTCTTGGTCTCATCGAAGATGTGCTCGAACTCGTTCTTCGGAATGTCGAGGACGACGTCGCCGAACATTTGTATCAGTCGCCGATACGAATCGTAGGCGAAGCGCGGGTTGTTGCTCTTCTTCGCGAGGGCTTCGACGGATTTGTCGTTGAGGCCGAGGTTGAGGATGGTGTCCATCATGCCGGGCATGGAGAACTTGGCGCCGGAGCGGACGCTGACCAGCAGCGGATTTTCGCCGGCTCCGAGGCGCTGGCTCTGCAGTTTTTCGAGGCGGGCCAGGGCAAGGTCCATTTGCTCGGTGACCTGGGACGAGAGCGAGCCGCGCATATATTCGCGGCAGGCCTCGGTCTGGATGGTGAAGCCGGGAGGCACGGGAAGGCCGGCATTGGTCATTTCTGCGAGGCCTGCACCTTTGCCGCCGAGAATGTCGCGCATCTTGCCGTTACCTTCGGCGACTCCATTGCCGAAGAAGAAGACGTATTGGGAGGGAGCTTCTGTTTTGACTTCCTGGCCGATGGCCTGGGAACTCACATGTGGGGTGGTNNGCGTTGCGGTAGGCGAGGTGGAGAGGCGAGAGCGCAGAGCACGGTCGCCATCCGCAATCTCAAACGGAGAAATTGTTAAATTTGCGCTGCAGAGCTGTATGTGACCGCGGGCACAGGCGAATGTGACGAAGCTTGTGACGCAAATCACAATGGCCGCAAGTTTCGCTGCATCTGAGGGTTATGGATCTGTTACTGTCCGTAACGGGGGCAATTCGGCCCCATTTGCGCGCGATGGACAACCATGCCAGTGACATCCGCAGCGTTAGCGCAATCGATATCCAGTCGGAGGAACGGAACGAAGGCCGCGTGCGTATTGTCGATATCGCGTGCCGCTCCGGCATTTTGGTCACAAACCATACCGCCCGCCTGCGCCGCCTTATCAAAAAACGGACACGGGTGTTCGGGACTGGACACCGGGAGATGTGTGAATCGTCGCGAACCGGCAACGACGGATTGAAGATACCGTGACATGGCGTGCATGACCGTGTGGAAGGATAGTTGCTGGATGAGGAGAATCAGTAGCCAGTAGCCAGTAGCCAGTAGCCAGTAGCCGGTCGCGGGAAGTCAGTAACGATCGGGAACCGGAGATCACCACTCCTGAGAGGCTTCCGAATTCTGCGCGGGAACGGTCCAACAGCTTCTCCGTTGCGTCCGCCGTGGGCGGAACTCCGGGTGGGATTACCAATAGACAGCCGGTGAGGGGTCCGGCGAAATGAAGCAGTTCGGCTGTTTTCGTCTGGATACGGGAAACGAGTGCTTGTGGCGCGAGGAGGAGCAGATCGCGCTGCCGCCGCGGACCTTCATGGTGCTGCGTTATCTCGTGGAGCATCCGGGCAGACTGATTACGCACGACGAGTTGCTGGATGCCTTGTGGCCGGAGACCTACGTGCAGCCGCAGGTGCTGCGCACCTACATGCTGGAGTTGCGAAAGCTGCTGGGCGACGATGCCGCCGAGCCGCGATTCATTCAGACACTGCCGAAGCGAGGGTACTGCTTCATGGCGGCGGTGTGCGAGTGCGCGGAGCCCGAACGCGGGGCAGGTCCGAGCCACGCGCGCGACGGGGCGAGGGCCATCACAAAGGGAATTGTCGGACGCGACGAAGAGTTGGATCGGCTGCTGCAGCAGATGGCTCTGGCCGCGTGCGGGGAGCGGCAGGTGGTATTCGTGACCGGTGAAGTGGGAATCGGAAAGACGGCGCTGGTGGACGCTTTCTGCCACGAACTGGGCGCGGAATGGAGCGTGGCGCGCGGACAATGTGTCGATGGCTTCGGCGAGAAGGAAGAGTATTACCCGATGATGGAAGCGCTGGGGCAGCTTTGCGCGCCTGGAAGCGGAGATGCGGCCGCCGGAGTGATGGCGAGAATGGCTCCGGCATGGATGCGGGCACTGGGGCGGGTCCATGACACCGCCACTGTGACAAATACAGAGCGCATGCCGGGAGATTTGTGCGCGGCACTGGAACAAATTGCAGACGACAAGCCGCTGATGCTGGTGTTTGAGGATCTGCACTGGGCAGATCCATCGACGCTGCAGCTGATTGTGGCGCTGTCGCGGCGGCGTGCTCCGGCAAAGCTGATGGTGGTGGCGACCTGCAGCGCCGGCGATGCGGAGCATCCGCAGCGGGCCATGCGGCAAAACCTGCTGATGCGACAGCTGGCCGCCGAAGTCGCTCTGGGGCCGCTGACGCAGTCGGCTGTGCGGGAGCTGTTGAACCGGGAGCTGGCGCAGGAGAAGCTGCCGCAGGGACTGCCGGGGTTCGTGCACCAGCATTCCGAGGGCAATCCGCTGTTTGCGATTGCGATCGTGGAACACCTGATCGCGCGCCGGTTCCTGGTACGGCAACAGAGAGACGGCGCGCTCGAGTGGCAGCCTGCCGGACCCATCGAGGAGATGGAGGCTGAGGTTCCGGACCGTGTGGCGCAGATGATCGAGCTGGAGATCGAAAGCCTGAGCGCCGACGAGCAGCGCGTGCTGGGTGCGGGAAGCGTGATGGGCATTGCGTTTCCGGCGTGGGCGGTGGCGGCCGCTCTGGACGAGGACCAGGCGGCGATCGAAGAAGCGTGCGCGGGGCTGGCGCGGCGCGTGCATTTTGTCGAGCGCGGCGGGCAGGATGAGCTGCCCGATGGGACACGGTCGGAGTTCTATGTGTTTGTGCACGGGCTGTATCGCGAAGTGCTTTACCGGAGGCAAGCGGCGACGCGGCGCGCGGAGTGGCACAAACACATCGCAGACCGACTGGGAGTGATGTTCCGAGGGCGCGAATGGGCAGTCGCTCGCGAAGTGGCGATGCATCGGGAAGCTGCAGGCGAGTGGGCCGCGGCTGCCGAGGCACTGCGCCATGCGGCTCGTCATGCGAATGCCAGCGGCGCTCGGGATGAGGCGGCGGCCCTGCTGGACGATGTGCATCGGCTCGAAGAGAATGCGCCGGGGGCAAACGGCAGCCTCGCAGCGAAGGATGGGACGAATGCGGCAGGCGAAGGGACGAACAGACAAGGGCACCGAAAACTGCAGATCGTATCTGAAAAGCTTGACGAATTCTGGACGGGATCTTGACGACAGGCGTGGAGTGGGATCGCTAGCGTGGTGGGCAATGCAGGAGGATGCATATGCGATCGATACTCCCCAAGTTCGTTCTGGCATCGGCCATCGCAGCGATGGCAGCGTTGACCACCAGCAATGCATTGGCCGATATGAAGGTCAATGTCCCCTTCAGCTTCACCGTGAACGGCAAGGTTTGCCCCGCCGGGTACTATTCCATCGGCCACGACGACCTGACTGGCATGGTCACTCTGCGAAACGAAAGCTGGCAGCGCAACTTTGCCTGGCCGATGTCGTCCGGTGACCCGGCGCCGACCGACGGCCGCGTGATTCTGCGTTTCGACAAAGAAGGTGACAACTACACGCTGCAGTCGGTGCAGTACCGCAGCCTGATAGCGGCGCAACTGGACGGAAAGAAGCACAACAACGAGGCTCCGACCCGTGTGGTGATGGGCCGCTAAGGCCGATCAAGGTTCGACAAAAGTCCCTCCCCCGGGGCTGTTAATCAGCGGGAAGAGGTGGTTTTCCCTCACAAGGTTTCATGTATCGTTGCCAGAGGGCGCATCGCGCGAGCGGTCGCCCTCTCTTTTTTGGACTGGCCCCGTGCGACTTGTTCGCTGGACGCGAACTTCGCTCAGGGCAGGCCGTCCGGGCGAGGCGCTTCGCGCCCCGGAGCTGCAAAAAGACTTCGCCACGCGCAACCCAGCTGTGATCCGGGATTGAATGAACTTAGGGGTTGACAGAGGCTGTCGCGTGGGTTACTTTGCAGTGCAAAGTAGAATGCCGCGATGAACGATCTGCACAAAGCGCTGGGTGAGATCAGCAGCATCCGCATGCAGGTAGCCCGCTCGACGGAGTTTCGCGGGTACGGGCCGGCGACGTTGGCCACGACCAGCGCCTTCGCCGTGATCGCGGCTGGCGTGCAGGCGTGGCGGGTGCCGGACGCGGCGCATCACCTGGCCGAATATCTCGCGGTGTGGGTTTCGACGGCGGTGGTGGCGTCGGCGCTCGCCGGCGTAGAGGTGAATCGGCGATCGCGGCGCGTCCACTCGGGCATGTCCGACGAGATGATCCGGATGGCAGTGGAGCAGTTCCTGCCGTCGGCCGCAGCTGGCCTGCTGATCACGATTGTGGTGCTGCGGGCCGTGCCCGGCGTGGCGTGGATGGTCCCGGGACTGTGGCAGGTGATCTTCAGCCTGGGAATTTTTGCGTCGTGCCGTTTTCTGCCGCGAGCCATGGTGGCGGCGGGCGTGTGGTATTTGCTGACGGGGCTGGTCCTGATTTCGTTTGGTGACGCGCGGGCGTTTTCGCCGTGGGCGATGGGGATTCCCTTCGGCGTGGGGCAACTGCTGGTGGCCGGCGTTCTGCTGGGGTCGGCAAAGAAAGGTGAGCATGAAAGCTAAGGTGCCGGTGAATGAAGGCCGGTTTGCGTATGAGGGCCTGGATCGGGTGATCCACGAGCGGGCGCGGCTGAGCGTGCTGACGTCGCTGGTGACGAATCCGAAGGGGCTCACGTTTGGGGATCTGAAGCAGCTGTGCTCGCTAACCGATGGGAATCTGAGCCGGCACCTGCGCGTGCTGGAGCGCGGAAAGATGGTGGAGATCGTGAAGGGGATCGACCGCAACCGTCCGCAGACTGTGGCGCGGATCACGCCGTCGGGGCGAAAGCGGTACCTCGACTATCTGGAGACACTGGAGCAGGTGGTGCGGGACGCGGCAAAGGGTGGCGAGGAAGAGCCAGCCGCACTGATGCGCGGGCTGAGGCCGACGCGCGCTTAAGGTCCGGGGCGGATTTTTTTTATGGATTTACTTTGCATTGCAAAGTTAGTGGTTGGGAGGAAATGCGATGAGCGAGATTTCGGGGTTGCCGGGTGAGTTGCTGGCGAAGATGCGGTTCCGTTCGATGGGGCTGAAGCTGATCGTGGTATGCGGACTGGCGCTGGTGATGATCATTCCGGCGTTGTTCGTGTGGTTGCTGATCGACGACCGGTCGAAGCGAGCGACGGATGTGGTGAACGAAATCAGCGAGTATGTTGGCGGGCAGCAGACCTTTCTGGGGCCAACGCTCGCGATTCCCTACACGATACCGGCATTATCGCCGACGGATGCGGCGAAGCACGGGATCTACCTGGTGTTTCCCTCGCGAGCGACGGGCACGGTGAAGGTGGCGACAGAAGAGCGGCATCGGTCCCTGTTCAAGGTGCCGGTATTCCGGGCCGATGCGGAACTCGGCGCGAGCTTCGATCTGAGCGGAGTGCCGGCGACGGCTCCGCCGGGCGCAGAGTTGCAGTGGGACCAGGCAGAGATGGTGGTTGGGGTGAGCGACGCGCGGGGAGCGATGGCGGATGCGACCCTGACGACGGGCGGGAAAACGCTGACGCTGCTCCCTGCTGCAGTCGCGCAAAACCTTTCGGTGGGTGGCGAGGGGAGTCCTGTGCTGAAGCTGACGCTGCTCGGCACGAAGCTGGACGGCCTGGCGCAGCCGAATGCGAAGTTCGATGTGGCAGCGGTATTGCGGTTCTCCGGGGCGCAGCGGATCGCGGTGCTGGCTTACGGGAAGACGACGCAGCTGCGCGTCGAGGGCGACTGGCCGAATCCGGGGTTCGATGGAGGATTCCTGCCGGTGAAACGCAATGTGACGAAGAGCGGCTTCGAAGCGCAGTGGTCGGTACCGTTTATTGCGCGCGGTGTGCGAGCGGAAGGTCCGGCGGAGTCGGTGACGGGCCTGGATGCGACGGCGCTGGGGGTTTCGTTGATCGAAGTGGCGGATCCGTACCAATCGGTGACGCGATCGCTGAAGTACGTGCCGTTGTTTCTCGGGTTGATCTTTATTGCTTACTTCATCTTCGAAGTGACGACGGGCAGGCGTGTGCATCCGGCACAGTACGTGCTGGTGGGGATTGCGCAGATCATCCTTTATCTGCTGCTGTTGTCGCTGGCCGAGCGGATTGGGTTCGACATTGGATTTCTGTTGGCGGGTACAGCGACGGTGATTCTGCTGGCGACGAATGCCGGGTGGATCTTTGCAAGCCGCGCTTACGGGTTTCGGGCGCTGGCAACGTTCAGCCTGTTGTACACACTGATCTTTCTGCTGCTGCGGCTCGAGGACAATGCCCTGCTGGTGGGCGCGGTGGCGAGCTTCGTGGCGGTCGCGGCTGCGATGTATTTCACGCGTGGGATTGACTGGTACAGCTCGCTGGCCCCCGGCGAGTCCAGGCCAGGAGCGACGCTGGTGGGACCAAGGACCTAGCCATGGAAAACGGGTTCAACAACGAAAAGGTCGCGGCCAGTAACTGTGCGTCGCAAAGCGAGAAGCCAGGCGGGCTGCACGTCGCGATCATCATGGATGGGAACGGGTGATAGGCGTCGCGGCGTGGATTGCCGCGTATGGCGGGGCATCGGGCGGGCGTCGCGGCGGTGCGGCGCGTTGTGGAGCGGGCGCCGCTCGCCGGCATCACGCTGCTGACGTTGTATGCCTTCTCGTCGGACAACTGGAAGCGTCCTGCATTCGAGGTGCGGAGTGTGCTGGCGCTGATTGCGGCGTATCTGCGGTGGGAACGGGAGGCGCTGCGCGAGGCGGGTGCGCGAGTGGAAGCAATCGGGCGGCGGGACCGGCTGCCACGCATGCTGCTGCGGGAGATCGAGCAATGCGAGGCGGCGACGGCGACGGGGCGGCGGCTGCATCTGCGCGTGGCGGTGGACTATTCGTCGCGCGAGGCGATGGCGCGGGCGGCGATGCACGCGGTTCATGGGCTGAACGGATCGGCCGGACACGAAACGGATGGGGCCGAGACCGTCGGGCGCGCGATGGCGGACACGTTGCGGGCGGAGGGCGGCGACGTCGATCTGCTGATCCGAACGGGCGGGGAGAAGCGGCTGTCGGATTTTCTGCTATGGGAGTCGGCGTACGCGGAGCTGGTGTTCACGGATCGCATGTGGCCGGACTTCGATGGGGCGGATCTGGAGGTGGCCGTCGCGGAGTTCAGAAGACGCGAGCGAAGGCTCGGCGGAACGGGCGGGGAGCAACGCTTCCGAGCGGGTGCAGCATTGGAAAGACCCTTCAACTGAACGCGCTCCCGTTCACAGTGGTGGGCGTGATGCCAGCGGGAACGGAGCATCCGGGCAACGAATATCACGCGATCGCGTACGGTCGCACGGTGGATGTGTGGACTCCGTTTCAGTTCGATCCGTCGGAGACATCGCAGCGCGGGTCGCATTACCTGGAGGGTATTGGGCGACTGAAGGATGGCGTGACGGCGGGCGCTGCACAAGAGGAGCTGAGCGCCATTCAGCGGGATCTAAGCAAGCTCTATGACGTTGAGAAGCGGTGGCACGTGCGCGCTCCTGGGTTAAACGAAGAGATCGCAGGAGCGAGCCGGCCGGTGCTGCTGATGTTGCTGGGCGCAGTCGGCATGGTGCTGCTGATTGCGTGCGCGAACGCGGCCAATCTGCTGCTGGCCCGGGCCGCGAGCCGGAGGCGGGAGCTGGCGGTGCGGCTGGCGCTGGGGACTCCGCGGGCGCGGCTCGTGCGGCAACTGCTGACGGAAAGCCTGATGATCGCGTTGGCCGTCGGTCCTCGTCGACGTGATCACCTGGACCGGTGACAACAGCGCCACATGGAACCATCTGCGCATGACGACTCCGCAGCTGCTGAACCTCGGCTTGAGCGGCTTTTCGATGGCTGGCGCCGACGTGGGCGGCTTTGCTGGCTCGCCGCCTGCGGACTTGCTGACAAAGTGGCTGGAAGTCGCGGCCTTTCAGCCCATCGATCGCGATCATTCGCCCAGGGCACGCGGCGCCGTGAGGTGTGAGTGGACGGCCCGGAGCGCGAAGCGATACGCCGGCGCGACATCGAAGAACGATACCGTCTGATGCCATACCTGTACACGGCTGCCGAACATACCTCGCGTGACGGCGTGCCCATGATGCGACCGCTGTTTGTGGACTTCCCGGACGTGACGGCGGATGGCGCTCAGCGGTTTGGTGAGGTACTCGCACACGATGTGGTCTGGATGCTTCATGAGCCCAATCATGTTCTCTTCGCTACTGGCACCGATCTCCGTCTCGCAGAGCTCTCCCCTCATCAAACCCAACGTGGGCGTCGGCAATTTGTACTCGATCAACCTCCTTACTGCTGGCAAACCTGCGGACTAACCTGGCCTCGTTGCTCGATCTCGATACAGGTGTCTTTGTCATTACCCCGATGACAGCTGCGCCGGTCTCGTGTGGGAACGCGTGACAAAAGTGAGGTTTCCGAAATCAGCGCCCCGGAAACCGGCCGCCGGGGGTGTGTGGTTTCCTTTTCCCATGGACGATGAAGAAGCGCTGGGAAGAAGCGCTGGGAGGCTTGGCGCGCATCCGGCTAAACCCTACTGCACCCCGCACATCGTCTTCGCCTTCTCCAGCTGCTCCGGCGTGTACTTCTTCGGGATCTTCACGAACTTGACGTGGTTCTGCATCCCGACATTCGCCAGTGCGTCCAGATCTTCTTTCGTCTCGCTGTACTTCCTTTTTGGGAGCGTAGCCTTGATCGCGTCCAGTACTTCCAGCTGTTTCACTGTGTGCGTGGTAAACCCGCCGCCGGGGGCCATCTCCGAGGTCGTCTCTTCCGACTCTTTGAAGATCACGCAGCCGTCGTTGCCCGACTGCATCCCCCAGGTCACGGGTTCCTGGTCCGCCGTCTTGTCCTTCGCAAAGCTCGCCGCACCGGCCGCCGCCGCCACCAGACTTATCACTACTGCCACATGAATCACGCTTTTCAAAACCGCCGACTCCTTCCAAGCGAATTTCTCCGAGTCTACCAACTCCGGGCGTCGAAGATCAGGACCCGATCTGCCCGCTCTTCCACCGCCCGAACCTCGATAATGGATCTGGCGTCCTCCATGACCAAACGCTCCGCCGGCATCCTGCTCTACCGACGCACTCCCTCCGGTCCTGAAGTCTTCCTCATCCATCCCGGCGGCCCCTTCTGGGCCAGGAAGGACAAATGGTCCATTCCCAAGGGCGAGTACCACGACGGAGAACTGCCGCTGGAAGCCGCTCGCCGCGAGTTCCAGGAGGAAACCGGCTCCCGGCTCGCGCTGGATCTTCCGGCCGAAAAATTCACGCCGCTCGGCGTCATCCGCCAGCCTGCCGGGAAAGAGGTGACCGCCTGGGCGGTCGAAGGCGACTTCGACGCCGCCACCCTCGTCTCGAACACCTGCCTCGTCGAATGGCCACCGCGGTCCGGCCGCCAGATCGAGATCCCCGAAGCCGACCGCGGCGCTTGGTTCGATCTTGCCGCCGCCCGCAAAAAGATCTTCAGCGGGCAGGAAGCCTTCCTCGACCGTCTGGCCGAATCTCTCGGTTAGCTCTGCGACTCTTAGCGTGGCCGCAGCAGCGTCTATCGATTAGCCGCGAACGACGGGTCGGATGTGNNGCGATGCCGCCGTGCGGAGGCGTGCCGTACTGCAGCGCTTCGAGGAAGAACCCGAAACGCTTCTTCGCCTCCTCATCGGACATTCCCAATGCCCGGAAGATCTGCTGCTGAATGTCCTGGCGGTGAATACGGATGGAGCCGGAGCCCAGCTCGAGCCCGTTCATCGCAAGGTCGTAGTAGCGCGCGCGAACCGAGGCCGGATCGGAAACCAGGCGGTCCATGTCCTCTTCGTGCGGCGAGGTAAAGGGATGGTGCGCGGGCTGCCAGGAGCCGGTCTCCGGGTCGTGCTCGAACATCGGGAAGTCCGTGACCCAGAGCGGACGGAAGGCCAGCGCGCCGTCGACGAGAGCGCTGGGTGTGCCGGGATTTTGCACCACTGAGTCCGTCACAGCGAAGGCTCCATGGCGGTCAGCGTACTTCTTCGCAAGCTCCACGCGGAAGTTGCCGGCTGCCGAGAGGACGGCAATCTCGCGCTCGGAGAGGCGGCCTGCGGATTTGGTGTCGCTGGCGGAGATGTGAGTAGCGGCGTCGCCGGCGACGATGACGAGCAGGTCGTCAGGCTCGGCCTTGGTCAGCTCGCGAAGGTTGGTGACGGCTTCGGGGAATGATTTCTCGAGACGCTTGAGGTCGTCGATGTACTTGGCGCCCTTCTTCGTCTCGAAGAGCGGGCGGTTGTCGTCGCGCTCCTTGCGCGAGAGCTCGCCGACTTTGGGGATGCGCAGGGCGACGACGGGAAGCGCTGGATCGACAGCGAGAGTCTGCAACTGCTCGGCGGTGAAGATGGAGCGGACGTCGGTGAGGCCGGGGAGGCGCAGGTCGGGCTTGTCGATGCCGTACTGCTTCATGGCTTCGTCGTAGGTGACGCGCGGGAAGGGCGTGGGCAGCGCGACGCCGACGGCGGCGAAGGCTGCGGCCAGGAATCCCTCGACCACGGCAAAGACGGTGTCCTGCTGCGGGAAGGTCATCTCCAGGTCGATCTGCGTGAACTCCGGCTGGCGGTCGGCGCGCAGGTCTTCGTCGCGGAAGCAGCGCACGATCTGGAAGTACTTGTCGAGGCCCGAGATCATGAGGATCTGCTTGAAGAGCTGCGGTGACTGCGGCAGCGCGTAGAAGGTGCCGGGGTTCACACGGCTGGGAACGAGGTAGTCGCGCGCGCCTTCGGGCGTGGAGCCGGTGAGGAAGGGCGTTTCGATCTCGTAGAAGCCCTGGGCGGAGAGATTTTCGCGCACCGCGAGCGCGATCTTGTGGCGGATGGCGAAGTTGTTCTGCATCTCGTGACGGCGGAGGTCGAGGTAGCGGTACTTGAGGCGGACTTCCTCATTGGAGATGGCGGGCTCGGCGGGCGAGAAGGGCGGAACTTTGGAGTCGTTGAGCACTAATAATTCTGTTGCCGCGATTTCGATTTCGCCGGTGGTCATTTTGGGGTTGACGGCGTCAGCGCCGCGGAGGCGGACCTTGCCGATGGCGGCGAGGACGTACTCCGGGCGGACGTGCTCGGCTTTGGGATGCCCTTCGGGGGAGATTTCCTTGTCGAGAACAATCTGCGTGATGCCGTAGCGGTCGCGGAGATCGAGGAAGATGAGGTTGCCGTGATCGCGGCGGCGATTGACCCAGCCCATGAGGGTGACGGTTTTGCCGGCGTCGGCGGCGCGGAGCTCGCCGCAGGTGTTGGTGCGTTGATGGGTGCCGAGAAAGTCGAGCAAAGCGGGAGTCCTAACGAGTCTGCAGCGCGGACGCGAGTTGGTCGCGCGGGATTTTGGTCTGCTCGCCGGTGGCGAAGTTCTTCACTGTCAGGATACCGGAGGCGTGTTCGTCTTCGCCGAGGAGGATGATGTTGCGGGCGAGCTTGTTGGCGATCTCGAAGGACTTTTTGATCCGGAAGCCGCCGTCGCCGAGTTCGATGCGAAGGCCCTGGCGGCGGAGATCGCGCGCCAGTTTAAGGGCTGGGGCGTTGAGTTGTTCGCCGAGGGGTGCAACGAAGGCGTCTGCAAGGATTGCAGATGCGCTGGGCGCGGATTCAATTTGGGCTGACTGCAACGTGAGGATCAGCCGGTCGAGGCCCATGGCGAAGCCGATGCCAGGGGCTTTGGGGCCGCCGAGCATTTCCGAGAGGCCGTCGTAGCGGCCGCCCCCGAGCAAGGCGTTTTGTGCGCCGAGGCCGCCGTGCGTGAACTCGAAGGTGGTGCGGGTGTAGTAGTCGAGGCCGCGCACGAGGCGTGGGTTGACTTCATACTTCACTCCGCAGGCGTCGAGGGCCGCGCAGACCGCGGCGAAGTGGGCCTTCGACGCTTCGTCGAGGTAGTCGGCGATTTTGGGCAATGTCGCGATGATGGCTTCGTCCGCCGGGTCCTTCGAGTCGAGCACGCGCAGCGGATTGGTTTCGGCCCGTCGCTGGTTGTCCGGCGACATGCGGTCTTTGACCGGCGCGAGGGCTTGGCGCAAAGCGGCAACATACTTCGGCCGGTCGGTAGAAGAGCCGACGGAGTTCAGCACCAGGTTCCAGCCGGTGATGCCGAGTTCATCGAGGAAGCTCGAGAGCATTTCCAGAACTTCGGCGTCGCGCAACGGCGACTCGGAACCGGCGCTCGGTGGACCGATCACTTCGGCACCGATCTGCCAGAATTGCCTATAGCGGCCCTTCTGCGGGCGCTCGCGGCGGAACTGCGGGCCGATGTAGTAGAGCTTTTGCAGAAGGCCGGTCTCGCCGAGATTGTGTTCGATGTAAGCGCGGACCACGCCGGCAGTGTTTTCCGGACGCAGCGTGAGGGACTGCGATTTTTCAGACTGCGCCCGCGCGCGGTCTTCCCACGTGTACATCTCTTTGGAGACGATGTCGGTTTCTTCGCCGACGGAGCGGGCGAAGAGCGATGTGTCCTCGAAGATGGGGGTGCGGATTTCGCCGAAGTTGTAGCGGGCGAAGACCCGGCGGGTGACGGCTTCGACGTGGTTCCAAAGTTCGGTTTCCGGCGGCAGGAGATCGCGCGTGCCGCGCACGGCTTTGAGCAGGGTCATCGGACGTATTCTTCTTCCAGTTTATCGAACGCGGTGAGGAGGATCGGTCGATCACTCGTGGGGTGGGCGCGGCGGGAGGGCAAAGCCCTCGATAATCCACGCGGCGAGCAAGATGCCGGCGCCGATCATGGAGAGGGCGATGCCGAAGGGGGCAAAGCCCGTGGTCCACGGGGACTCATGGAAGAGGCTCGCGGTGAGGCAGCCGACCAGGGCGATGGCGTCGAGGAAGAGACCGAGGACGAGGATGGCCTTGCCCACGAGCCGAATGCGGTGGAGTCCTTCCTGAGCGGCCATGGGCGCAACTGTACCACGCGATGCCGCGACGAGAGCGGGCATGTGGGGCGGGTGAAAGGCTCATCTGTCACGTTCGCGCGAAGAGTGGGAGAATGCCCACGTAGATGATGCTGCGAAGATTCCTGCTGCTGGTTTTGCTGGTGTCGCTGAGCGGCTGGGCACGTGAGAGCGGGTCCGGGTGGCTGGAGGTGCGCAGCCCACACTTCACGGTGATCACCGATGCGGGCGACGCGCGTGGCCGGCATGTGGCGGCCCAGTTCGAGCGCATGCGGTGGGTCTTTCAGAGCTCGCTGCCGGCAGCGAACCTCGATCCGGCGAATCCGATCGTCGTGATCGCGGTGAAGGACCGCAAGGATATGGAGGCGCTGGAGCCGGCGGCCTATCTGGCGAAGGGCCAGGTGAACCTCGGCGGTCTCTTCTCGCACTCTACCGACAAGAACTACATCCTGGTGCGCCTGGACGGAGGGGGAGAGCATCCCTGGTCGATCGTGTATCACGAGTACACGCACCTGATGGAGGGGAACGCTGCGGAGTGGATGCCGCTGTGGCTGAACGAGGGGCTGGCGGAGTTCTTCGAGAACACGGAAGTGCGGGATAAGGAAGTGCTGCTGGGCGAGCCGAGCGTGAGTGCCCTGCTCTTGTTGCAGCAGAACCGGCTCATCCCCCTGCCCGTGTTGTTCAAAGTGGACGCAACGTCGCCGTACTACCACGAAGAGGAGAAAGGAGGCTTGTTCTATGCGGAGTCTTGGGCGCTGACGCACTGCCTGGAGGTGGCGGACTTCCACGATCACGCGAATCGCATCGGGAAGTATCTGGCGCTGACCAGCAAGGGGATCGATCCGGTCACAGCGGCCGAGCAGGCCTTCGGCGACCTGAAGCAGCTCGAAACGGCGCTGGTGGCATACACGCGGGAAGGGCGCTACTCGTACTTTCAGAAGTCGACGGCGGGCGTGCAGCTGAGCGAAGCGTCGTTTGCGGTGACGCCGCTGAGCGTAGCGGATGCGGAGGCGATCCGCGCCGATTTTCTGGCCAACATGGGGCGCGCCGACGATGCCCGCGCGATGGCTGATGCGGCGCTGAAGGCAGACGCGAACAACGCGAAGGCGCATGAGGCCATGGGGCGGATCGAGTATGCTGCCGGGCATCATGAAGAGGCGAGGAAGTGGTATGCCCAGGCGGCGGCGCTCGATCCGGAAAATTACGTGGCACAGTACTACACCGGCGCACTCGCGGTAATGGCAGGGGCCAGCGATGAAGAGGCAGAAGAACATTTGAGGGCGGCGATCCGCGCGAATCCGCGGTTTGCGCCGGCGTACGACGCGCTGGCGGCGCTCTTGTCGAATCAGAGCAGCAAACTGGATCAGGCCCACATGATGGAGCTGCAGGCGATCGCGCTGGATCCCGGAGACCTACACTACCGCCTGAACACGGCCCACATTCTGACGGAGCAGGAGCAGTTCGAGGCAGCGCTGCAGGTGTTGGAGGCGGCGAAGACTCTGGCACGGAATCCGCTGGAGGTGGATGTGGTGGAGCGGATGCTGAAGCAGGTGAATGAGCAGCGGGCACAGATGGAAAAGACTCGACAGGAAGAAGCGGCCGACGAGCAGGCGCGGGCGGTCGCGGCGCAAGGGAGTGCGCCGACCGAAGCTCAAGTGCCGGTGCTGCCGAAGCATCCGACCGAGACACCCCATGGTCCGGATCGGTATGCGCTGGGTGTGATTCGCGGAGTGCGCTGCGATGGGACGGGAACTCTGGAGCTACGGGTCGAGGGCGCGAAGGGCACGGTAAACGTCTACAGCAACGATGCGTACAAGATGCATGCGCGGGTGCACTACTTTGCGACGGCGGACAAGACCGCTGATGGGCAGATCACGATCATTGCGCTGTGGAAATGAAAACGGCGCAGGCTCGCTGCGCCGTATCCGAGTGCCCGATCGAATCTAAGCTCGGCTGAGGTACGCGCCTTCGGCCGTGTCGACGCGAATCTTCTCACCTTCGTTGATGAAGGGCGGGACATAGACAACGAGACCGGTTTCAGTCTTCGCGGGCTTGGTGACGGAGGAAGCCGTCGCCGACTTGAGCCCCGGCTCGGTTTCGATGACTGTGAGCTCGACGGTCTGGGGCAGTTCGATGCCGACCGGCGTGCCATCGTGAAACGAGACTTTGATCTGCAGGTTAGGAATGAGGTACTCGACCGCGTCACCGAGGGTGTCGCGCTTGAGGTGCGTCTGCTCGTAGTTCTCGGTGTTCATGAAGTAGTAGTCGTCGCCATCGTTGTAGAGAAAGTCCATCGGGATTTCGTCGACGACGACGCGCTCGATGGGGTCGGGCGAGCGGAAGCGGTGCTCGAACATGGCGCCGGTGCGCAGGTTGCGCAGCTTGGCCTGAATGAAGGCGCGCAGGTTGCCGGGCGTGCGATGCTCCACGGAGAAGACGGAGTGGAGCTCGTTGTTGTGCTTGATGATCATGCCCGGGCGCAGCTGGGTGGCGGGAATCGCCATGGGTGAAGCTCCTTACGGAAGTTATTGCGGAATGCTGCGGCAGATAGAGCCGCGGGAGGCGGACCTGAACGGTCCGCGCAGGTGCATACTCCGGCAGATCTGATTTTATCGCAGTGGCGCGATGGGGCTGGCTTAAGGCTGGCCGAAGACCCTGCGGAAGAAGCGGACGAAGGCGGAGTGCTTTTTTGGTTTGGCCGGTTCCGGCGCTGCAGTCGCGGGGCCTGCACCCGGCGTTGCGGGTTTCGTTGCGGCCTCACTGGCCGGCGGCGGAGTCTCGCCGTTGTAGACCAGGGGAGCGGTGATCTGAGCCTGGGCCTGCCCAGGCGGAACGGCCGGGGTCGACGGCGGTGCCGATGGAGTCTTGAGCCCTTCGCTCTCGGCGAGGGGAAATGGGTTCTCCGCTTCAGTAGAGTGAGGGCTGGGCGGGGGAGTGTTGGTCTCGTTACTGGTGTGGAGAGTCAAGCCGGGCGCGCCGATGCGGGCGATGGCGGTGGGCTCGGGCGTGGGCGGGGTCGGCGGACATCCGCAGGCCTCCGGCTCGTTGTCGACGACCTGCTGCAGGCTGCCGTGCTCGAAGAGGACGCGTTGGTTGGGCTGGATGCGATAGGCGCCGCCTTCGAAGAGATTGGTGGCAAGCACGTAGGGAGCGTGGTCGCCGTGATTGTCGAAGCAGGTGTCGCCCTGATTGTTGACGCGGAGGCTGAAGTCGGCCGTGCCGGGACCGGAGATGAGAATGCGCAGATCCGGCGTGAGAATGACGTCGGAGAACTGGCCGGGGATGTAGTGGCCTTCGACGGCACCNNGTCGTGGCGCAAACGTTGAGATTGCCGCCGCGCGTGAGCTTGAGGTGCACGGTCTTGTCGTCCGCAGTGACGGCTCCGTTGTTGCCGATGAAGGCGAGGCCGTTGGCGACGGTCATGGGACCACCGAGCGAAACGCCGTCGGTGGATACGGTGGCGAGCGAGGCGACTTCTGCGGGCGTCGGCGGTGCGGATTCGTGGAGGACGGTGGCAAGCGACGCGGGCGGCTGTTCGGGTCCGGGCTGTGGCGGCGCGGAGGGTGTTGGTTGTTGCGCCGCGGCGCCGGCGGCGAGTAGCAGAATGGCGGCGGCAGATTTCATGCGAGCTTGAGGAAGTTCTGGATGAGCCGCTTGCCGTCGGTGGTAAGGACGGATTCGGGGTGGAACTGCACGCCTTCGACGGGGAGGCTGCGATGGCGCAGGCCCATGATGGTGCCGTCGGCGGTGCGGGCGGAGACTTCGAGGTCTTTCGGCAGGCCCTTTTCTTCGACGATGAGGGAGTGGTAGCGGGTGCAGGTCATCGGAGTGGAGATACCGTCGAAGATGGTCTTGCCGTCGTGTTCGACGGCGCTGGTCTTGCCATGCATGAGCTTCGGCGCGCGGATGATGTTGCCGCCAAAAGCGGCCCCGATGGCCTGATGGCCCAAACAAACGCCGAGGATGGGGACTTTGCCGGCCATGTGGCGGATGAGATCGATGGAGATGCCGGCTTCCTGCGGCGTGCAGGGCCCCGGGGAGAGCACGATGCGATCGGGGTGCAGGGCTTCGACCTGTTCGGGCGTCAACTCGTCGTTGCGGCGCACGACCACGTCGGCGCCGAGTTCGCCCATGTACTGGACGAGGTTGAAGGTGAAGGAGTCGTAGTTGTCGAGGACGAAGACCATTGCGTTCAGTTTAGCGCCGGGTTGTTGGGTGCTGCCTTGTTGAGTACATCGAGGGGCCGCGTGTTTCGCGGTTCTTTCGCCGTTGGCGGTGCTATGCTGTGGGGCATCGGAGGTGCTCGCGATGAAGCTCTTCGTCTCCGCTCTTGTCATGCTCGCTGCCACGGCAGGATTTGGACAAAGTCAGGCACCGGCGCCTGATGCCGATTCGCAGAGTCCCGTCGTCGAGGTCCATCCCGGCGTCCTCGCTTCACCCCAGGAGATGGAGAAGAGGTGGATGGAAGCGCAGGCGGAGTCGAGGCTTCAACTGTGGGCGCTGTCGCCGCCTTCCCAGGCCGGGTGTCCGGTGGTGCTGACGAGCGCGCAACTGAACTGGCCGGCGAGCTATCTTCCGGTGACCAGTGCCGAGAAGGTGACGGAGCCGAATCTGGCGCTCGGGTTCAGGAACTCGAGCGGGAAGGCGATCCGATCCGTTACGATCACGGCGCGATTTTTGGGCAAGCAGAGCGTCTATCAACTCGACGCGAACGCGTTCGATCTGCGGCTGACCTTCTCCGGCGTGGATACGGCTGACGAGGCTGCGGAGCAACTGCGTGAGATCCGCGTGCCGGAGAAGATNNAACTGCCGTCTGGATGTGCAGGGCAGCGCGGAGAGAGTCGCGAAGTAGGACTGGCCGTCCAGGCGGAGGCGCTTCGCGCGCGCTGGATATTCGAAACCTCATGGCTGGCCTTCTCTGGCCCGTTCTACGGCGCGGACTACGGCTTTCGCTTTGTTGAGGCTTTCCTGGTACTCGTTTTCGGGGATGGAGTCGGCTACGATGCCGGCGCCGGCCTGGATGTAGCCTTTCTTTCCTTCCACAAGCAATGTGCGGATAGCGATGCACGATGTCAGGTTGCCGGAGTAGTCGGCATAGAGGACGGTGCCGCCGTAGATTCCGCGGCGCGTCGGCTCCAGCTCTTCGATGATCTCCATCGCGCGGATCTTGGGCGCGCCGGAGAGGGTTCCCGCGGGGAAGCAGGAGCGCAGCGCGTCGACGGCGGAGAGTTCGGGGCGAAGGCGGCCCTCGATGTCGCTAACCAGGTGCATGACGTGCGAGTAGCGCTCGACGTGCATTAGATTTGTCACCTTCACGGTGCCATATTCGCTGACGCGGCCGACGTCGTTGCGGCCCAGGTCGACAAGCATGACGTGCTCGGCCCGCTCCTTCTCGTCGTTGGCCATCTCGTGCTCGGCGGCGAGGTCGGCCTCTTCGGTAGCGCCGCGTGGCCGTGTGCCGGCGATGGGACGGTACTCAATGCGGCGACCTTCAACGCGGACGAGGAGCTCAGGCGAGGAGCCGACGATGTGGGTGGTTTCTTCTTGTGCAGACTTTGCGCCCGAGATTCTGCGCGGGAAACGCAGGAAGTACATGTACGGGGACGGGTTGACGATGCGCAGGGCGCGGTAGACGGAGAAGGGGTCGACGCCGGGCTCGAAATCGAGACGCTGGGAGACGACGACCTGGAAAATGTCACCGGCACGAATGTATTCCTTCGCCCGCTCGACGGACCTAAGGAACGCGCTCTTGCGCGTTCCGGGCGCGAGGCGGAGTTTGCCGGCAGGTTTCTTCGCGCTCAGCTTTGGGAGCGGCTGGGCCAGACGCCTTTCAAAGCGGTCGAGGCGGCGGAGCGCGTCTGCATAAGCGGCCTGCGGCTTGTGGCGGCGGAGATTCGCGGTGACGATGAGCAGGATCTCCTTCTTGACGTGGTCGAAGGCGAGGACCTCGTCGAAGAACATGAGGCAGGCGTCGGGGAGCTGAAGGTCGTCGGTGGTATCGACGGGCAGGCGCTCGATCTGGCGAACGACATCGTAGGAAAAGAAGCCGACCGCTCCTGCGGTGAAGGGCGGCAGGCCCTGCACACGCGCGGGCTTGTGTCCGTGAAGGGCGTCGCGGAGGAGAGCGAAGACGTCGCCGGTGATGGTGCGCGTCTTGCTATGCTCGGTGATTTCGATCTGGTCACCGTACGAGACGATGCGGCGGCTGGGCCGGATGCCGATGTAGGTGTAGCGGCCGAGGTGTTCGCCGCCCTCGACGGACTCGAGGAGGAAGCACTCGGGCTCCTGCTCGCGGGTGCGCTTGCGCGCTGGGGCGGCCAGGCGAAGGAAGGCGGAGACGGGCGTTTCGAGGTCGGCGGTGAGGGTGCGATAGAGCGGGACGAGGGAGTGCGCGCGCGCGAGGCGGAGGAAGTGGGCGCGATCGGGCAGCGAAGGGCGCATGGGCTTTAGCGTATAGCGTTCAGCGGAGAGCGTATAGCGCGCGAGGCGAGGCTCACTTCGCGTTGCGCGGGCGTTCTTCCCTTCGAAGGCGGCTATGTGGCCATTGCTTATCGGGCGCATAAATCTTTCCCCCAAATTAATTCATCATCCCTTAACTTATGGAGTTATCGAGTGTGCAACTAACTTATTTACATCTACCTACAAATTATCCTTGACAATCGTATCGTTCTAGGATTATGGTGAAGACGGTCACTATTGACCCAACGGAGGTTGTACATGCGTCATCTCCTCGTTGCCACCCTGCTCTCTTCCCTTGCGCTCAGCGCATCCGCCGCCACCCCCAAACCCAGCAGCGACGCCTCAGGTGCGGCCCCTGCTTCCCTCGTGGTCTCCACCGGCGTCACCCAAGCTCAACTCCTCCGCTCCGTGAAAATCGACGTCCCGACGGATGCGCTCGCTACCCACTCCAACCCCGCCGAACTCGTCCTGCTCGTAAGCCTCGATGAAACCGGAACTCCGACAGGCATGCACGTGGTTCACTCCATCAACCCGGTAGTCGACAGCCGCATCATGACGGCAGTCCGCAGCTTCCGCTGGCGCCCGGCCGTTCTCGACAACCAGACCATCCCGGTCGACGTCAACCTCGTCGTGGACGTTCAGCACTAGACCCCAGGGTCCCCTCCAGGACAATCCAGAAGGTTCTTCGGTGAGCGCAACGGCTCACAACAGGGATCGTGTCTCTCGCGCTCCTGACAGTGCATCCTCGTCCTCTGTTCCGGCGGCCTCGAGTCGCCGGGATGGAGGACTCCTTTTTGCAAACCAAAAGCGCCCGCTCCAGGTCGAAGAGAGGAGTGCAGTTGGCTCGTGCTGAGCGGGCTCCGCGCGAGCGCGGCTCAGGGTGATACCCTTGTTTTTGTTCTCCGTTATCTGCATCTGCAATCTCCTGGTCTGAGGTTTCCGCCCGCGTGAAAGCCGTGATGTTTCGTCGCCTGGCACTGACTGCTGCTCTGGCCGCTTTTGTTGCCTGTCTCGTCTGCCCGCCTTGCCTCCACGCGCAGGTGACTGCCACGGCTCCCGAAGGGGAAGCGCCGCAAAATGCCCAGCGCTGGGACTTCTATGGAGGCGCGCAGTACTCGCACTTCAACCCCAGCCCGGGCCGCGGCGTGCATGCCATCAATCTTCTCGGCTGGAACGGCACGGCGACGGTGTGGCTCGGATCGGTCGTCGGCATGGAGGCCTCGGCGCGGGGACTGTACGGCACGCTCGTGGTTCCGGCCAACAGCGAGGGCATTCCCGTCAACCCGCCGATGAGCGAGCATCTGTTTCTGTTCGGCCCGAACTTCCGGCTGATGCGCCATCCACATTACACGGTCGGGATGCACTCGCTGGTAGGGGCGGCGTACGGAGCGTTCGGCAACGGGTTCCCGAAAGGGACCACTCCCCAGGACGTGGGCATCTATAACGACAAGCTCGCGATGGGTTTCGGCATCGGTCCCTGGCTCGACTACAACCTCGGCTCCAAACTGTCGGTGCGCCTGGTCTCGGACTGGCAGCCCACGCACTACGGCTTCACGTGGCAGAGTGAGTTCGCGGGGTCGGTAGGGATCGTCTACAAGTTCGGCGGGCGCAACGTGAAGTAGGTCGCGACCGACCCCCTGGATTTTTGAGTTTTAGGGGGGTTGACCCCTCGGGATGTCGTTGATTCCAGTGGGTCGAGTTTTTTCTGGACCCCCTGGTATTGGCGAGATCGTTAATTCATCTTTCCGGGAAGCGCGCGACCATAATTTGTGATTTTTGTGATTCTGGTTTGTCTCATTTCCTGCACGAATTTCATTCCGCAAGACTTAGCCTTTGTTTACAAACTTGACAACATTCCTCTCTCCCGAAATGGAACGGGTGCG
The DNA here is from genome assembly GCA_003152595.1 of Acidobacterium sp. Lineage (GTDB taxonomy): Bacteria > Acidobacteriota > Terriglobia > Terriglobales > Acidobacteriaceae > Palsa-343. Next base: position 13,390 of record PMAM01000349.1, on the reverse strand, counting down.
GAACACCGTTCGAAGTTTCGCGGGCTGCAGGATTTTCAAAGAGCGAGTGCTCTGCGTGAGCGAGCACGGAGAACGCAGAGGAGCCCTGGGGCTTCCAATGGAAAAGCCCGCTTGATAGCGGGCTTTTCGCACACTTCTCCGATTGTTTTCAGGTTAGCGGGCGGGGAAGGGCTGGAGCAAGAAGAATCGGAGTGGGTCGCGGTACGGAAGTTTGTAGCATGGATGACGCCCGGCGCACTCGGCCGCGGGTCGCCGGGTGGGCTTCATTCCAGTCCGATGCGGCGGATCAGCACGGCAAATCGCGGGTCGTTGCGAATTGGATCAAAGTAGGGGTGTGTTTTGACGTATTGCAGGATATTCGATTTTTCGTTAGACGCCTGATCGAGCCAGTAAAAAGCCTGGTTGACATCGCCGAGACCGAGGTAGGCATTTACAAAGGCGGCGGGCGGAACATAACCAGAAGCTCTGCGTCGTTTCAGCTCGTCGAGGACGCGGAGGGCATCGCTGCGCCGTCCGCTATGGGCATAAGCGCGGATCAGCACGCCGATTGCGGCGGGACCGCCGTGAGAGAGAGCAACCGCTTTTTCCATGACCGGTACCGCCTCGGCCGCCCGATTTACGGCGATCAGCGAGAAACCCAGGTCCATCAGATCTCCTACGTTCTCCGGATCGGCCGCCAGGGCGCTTCGCGATTCGCGAATCGCCTCGTCATAGTGCCGCGCCTGGAACAGAACCCACGCTACGTCGTCGCCCTCCACGGTAACGGGATCCAGCGCGCGGGCGCTCTCGACCCAGCTTATGGCCTCATCCGTTCTCCCCTCGCACATGAGCCAGAAAGCATAGCCGGCGCGGGCGGTCGCGTCGTTCGGGTTCAGGTCGAGCGCGCGCCGGTATTCCGCCTCGGCTTCGGACCATTGCCACTCCTCATGAAGTACATTGCCGAGCAACACGTGGGCTTCGACGAGATTCGGATCCAGCGCCAGGGCCTGCTTCGTAAAGCGAATGACCTGGGGACGTGTCTCGACCGGCGACCCGCCGACCATGATCGTGCCCAGACTCGTCCAGGCTTCCGCAAGGCCGAGCCAGGCCGGAGCAAAGGTTGCGTCCTGGCGAAGAGCGTCGTTGAAATAGCCGATGCTCTTTTCCATCTCTGCTCGATCACTGGCGCGATTGAGTTCGAATCGGCCCTTCAGGTAACTCTCGTAAACTTCAGGGGCAACGAGGCGTGCAGCGGCGAGTCTTTGCTGTTCCTGCCCGTTGAGCGTAACGGCCACTTTCTCGGCGATGGTTTGCGCCAGTTCGCTCTGCAGGGTGAGCGCATCACGCATTTCGCGGTCATAGGTCTCGGACCAGAAATGCTCGTCGGTGGCGGCGCGAATCAGCTGGGCGGTCACGCGGATGCGATTGCCTTCGCGCAGGACCGATCCCTCCACAACCGCGTCGACGTTGAGAACCTTTGCGATCTGGGGCACCGACATTTGCGGGTTCCTGAAGCGCATCACGGAGGTATGGGAGACGACGCGGAGGTCATGAATCCCGGCGAGGCGCCCGATGAGAGCTTCGGTGACGCCGTCCGCCAGATACTCCTGCGCGGGATCGCCCGACAGGTTGCGGAAAGGCAGCACCGCCAGCGACCGGATTTTAGGCAGGGCGTTGCTGCGGGAATGGCTGCGATGGGCCAGCCACGCGGATGCCGCCAGAACCACAGCAACGAGGGTGGCAAGGATCACCCACAGACTTCTGCTGCGCCAGGGCGGAACGGGGCTGGGGCTGTCGGGAGAGGGGACGGGTTCCTGCTCGGCCTTTTCGTCTTCGAGGATTACGCGGCGGCCTTCGAGCCACGTATCCAGCTCCGACGCGAGGGCGTACACCGAGCCCCGGCTATGGTGCTGGTGGCGATGAACCGGCATGCCTTCGCGCTTCTCCCACCTCTGGACGGTGGTCACGTCGCGGTTCAGATAGCCGGCAATCTCTTTCCAGGAATCGAGCCGTTTGCCTGCCGCCCCCGCGGAACGCGGTATGTCGAAGGATGGCTCAACCATCGCGTTCTCCCCGCTTCGTCGCCTGGCGAAGTGAGGCGATTCTAGCGCAGGCAATGGAAACGGCAAAAGACGGCATTGAGCGGTAAATCGGACATCCGCATGATGCTGTTTGACCTCCCGGGAGTCTCTGCCGGACTGTGTACGGGCAGTTCAAGCGTTCCCGCTCCAGACCAGCGATGCGCAGTGCCGGATGGCACCTGGTTATCGGAGGCTGCCAGCGTGGGCGTGACTCTCAAAAACCCCGGAGGTTTTCATGAAGACTAAGTTAATGTTGCTAACACTGGTCATGCCCGTGCTGATCCTGGCCTCAGGCGCTTTGGCGCAGGAGAGGGATGCGCACTTCAGCGGCCTGATCAACGACTATTCTCCTTCGACCGTCAAAGGCGGTCCCTGGGAAATGCATGGCGCCTGGTCTCTCGATGTGCAGGCGGAGCGAGCGACGGCCGATTTCTCCGCGGCTCTGACCATGTCCGACGACGTGATCACGGCAGGCGTTGTGGATACCACGAAACCCGGTCAGAACGCGCATACGCACCATATCCGGTTGACGAACGCCACGGTGACCTGGGACATGACCGGCTGTCCTACCCTGAGTCCGGCCACCGTGGAGGGCTTTCAGGTGAACGGCACCGTGAGCCTGATGACAGGAAATGGAAGCATCGCTCCCTTTGAGACGGATCCGCCGTCGTCCACACTGCAGATTTGTATAACGGGCGCGGAGCCGAGCGCGTACACCATTCCGAGTTCCAACGTCACGCTGGTCTTCGGCGGCCCGGCGGTCAGCCACTTCGGCTCTCAGGCGATTCATGGAGTGGTGCGCAGCAAAAGCGGTGCGCCAGAGCATCGCTAGCACGAAGGCCCTCGCTGAAGAAACCGTCTCCGCGAAAATGCGCGGAGAGGGGTCAACGAGGGCCTTGCGCGCTCCGTCGAGTTCCTGGGAGTGCGACCTTAAGCGCTCACGCTGGCTTCTCGTCCGCCTTCTTCGCGGCTTCTACTTCGGCTTTGCGCGCGAGGCGCAGAGCGTGGCGGGTGGCTGAATATTGCGCGCCGCTCAGCAGCAGGAGTCCGGTCAGGAAGGCCCAGATCATCAGGCTCACCGACACTTCGAACGGGCCGTAGACCGAGTGCAGGTCCATGTGTGGCAGAACGAGGATGTAGAGCAGGCGGCCTACGTCCCACAGCAAGCCGCAGATCACCGCGGTCGGCAGCACGGCCCGCAGCGGCAGGCGCCGGCGCGGCAGGATCCAGTAGATAACGAAGAACATTCCAATGCTGAGAAATGCGACGGCGATCTGCAGAAAGATCTCGTGAATGAATCCGTAGACGGCGTTCTGCGTGTGCCCGAAGAACAGGAACGACAAAATGCTCAACTGCGCTGTGGCCGCTCCGACGGCGACCATGGTCAGCAACCCGATGAGCCCGGCGACTCCCAGCGATACGAGCTGGTTCATGACGTAGGAGCGGTTTCTTTCGACGCCCCATACCTGGTTCAGGGCGACTTCGAGCGGCAGAAAGACGCCGGNNACGGTGAACATCATGACGATGAAGGGAAAGATGGAAAGAATGGCGTTGGCGGCGACGCTGAATGCGTAGGTATGTACTTCGGTTTGCGCGAGATATCGTGCCAAGCCGGTAATGACCGCCCGCCAGCCGCGTCCGCCGGCTCGCGGCGGCGGCTTCGGTGCGGGGGCAGGCAGAGCCTCTTTTGCGGCCGGAGTACCGGCCGCCTGTGTCTCCAGCCCATCACCCATGGGGATTACTCCTGGAAAATCGTAGCAGAGGGCTGGCCGGGGCTAAATCGGCTGTGCGTCCTCTCCACACCGACACGCGAAAGGTGCGCCTACTTCCGTAACCTGCTGCGAAACATCCGCATGGGGGCACAAATTTTCCTTGATTTCAAAATCGTTTCCTGCCATAACAGGTACACGATTTCCATCCCCAGGAAGGAAATCGGATTCGGAAGGCCAGTTCCTGATGTACCCGTATCGCTGTCACTGTGACTGCCCGGTCGTTCCCTGAGCTGCCCTCGCCGCCCCATGCAGGGGCGTGTACAGGCAGCTTTTGGTGTCTCTGGCAATCGTTACAACCGTAACGACTGCTGGAGGACGGACGGAATCGGCGGCAACAACGCAGACGCAAACGAAGAAGGAGTGCCAGGTGAAAGAGCATGGAGTCGTGAAGTGGTTTAACGGAGCCAAGGGTTATGGGTTTATCCAGCGGTCGAGCGGCGAAGACGTTTTCGTTCACTTTTCCGCGATCCAGGATTCGGGGTACAGAACGCTGAACGAAGGCGAAGCCGTCGAGTTCGAGTGCCAGCAGGGNNACCGGAATTCTGCAGGGGCCAGTCTGCCCTGGCCGGGTCAACAGACGATCAGAGTCGTTCCCCCTCGTACTCCAACCGTCGCAGATTCTCCACCGCCCACGCGGCCGCTTCGGCCACGACTGGATCGGTGTCTCCGGCCCACTCGAGCAGCCGCGGCAGGAAACGCGTCTGTCCGCTGTTGCCCATGGCGATGGCCAGATTGCGCCGGAAGCCGGACCACTTCGCGCGGCGGACGGGCGAGCCGTTGAAGGTGCGCTCGTAGTCTGGCTGGTCCATGCCGGCGAGCCAGTCGAGCGCGGGATTCACCAGCTTCTTACGGGCGGTGAGCTCGGGATCGGCTGATGCTGGGGCGCGGCGATTCCATGGGCACACGTCCTGGCAGATGTCGCACCCGAAGACCTGGCGGCCGATGCCTGGGCGGAGGTCTTCGGGAATGGCTCCGCGCTTCTCTATCGTTAAGTAGGCAATGCAGCGGTTCGCGTCCATGGTACGGTCGCCGTTCAGGGCGTTGGTGGGGCAGGCATCGATGCATCGGGTGCAGGATCCGCAGCGGTCGGCGGGGAGTTGAAGGGGGGCGTTGGGCGGAACCTCGAGCGAGGTGACGATGACGCCCAGGAAGAGCCACGACCCGAGTTTCTGGTTCAGGATGCAGGTGTTCTTCCCTACCCATCCGATGCCTGCATAGCGTGCGTAGACACGCTCGACGACGGGGCCGGTATCGACAAAGCAGCGTGACTCGAAGGGGCCGGTTTCCTGGGCTAGCCGGTCGCGGAGTTTTTCGAGGCGGCGGAGCAGGACCTTGTGATAATCCGAGGGGCGCTGGGTTCCGTTGTCGGCGCGTGCGGACCAGGCATAGCGCGCGATCCAGCCTGTTCCGGGCGGCGCGGGATCGGTCGAGTGCGGGACGCTGGAGTTGTAATTCGCGGCACACACGATCACCGATCGCGCCCAGGGCAGGGCTACTCGCACTGACGACCGGACCAAATGTCCGGCGTCGTCGCGGCGCTTGAGATATTCCATCTCCCCGGCGCGGCCCTCCTCGACCCAGGCGGCAAACCGGTGGCGTTCGTCGAGGTCTTCCGGGGAATTCGGCTCGGGCACAGCGGCGATTCCGGCGGCGGCAAAGCCCACTTCTCGCGCCAGTTCGTCGATTCTGGTTGTTAGAGCCGCCGTCATTCCGGGAACAATCCTCGCAACCTCTTCAGAGTACCTTCGCGACCTCGCCGGCAAACCGGTGGTTGCNNGAGGTGTGTCTTCAGTCAGAGCCTTTCCCTGACGAACGCCCCTGTGAACCCGGTTCACCGGGGAAGCCGCGACCCGGAAGTTCCGCCATCCGACACATCCGTATGGCGCGCTGTGGTTCGCGTGCTTCGAAGTAGCGCTCGGGCTGCGTTTTTTGGCACCTTCGACAGTTTCTGCCTGGTCATTTTCCCCGCCGATTGCCGCGTCTGCGGCCTGCCGCTTGCTGGTTTCACCCTCCTGCCTGTCTGCGCGTCCTGCTGGAACGATCTCCCCGCACAATCTGGACCGCTTTGCGTCTGTTGTGGGGAAGCCCTGGACCGGGATCCTTCCACGACCGGCGACACCGAGTGCCGCCCCTGCCGTGCGGCGCCGCCCGACTTTAACCAGGCCGTCGCGCACGGTGTTTATCGGGACAAGCTCCGGACGCTGCTGCACCTTCTTAAATATGACGGCATGGAGGCGCTGGCGAAACGCCTGGGTGTGCTGCTGGCGGATCAGGTTTTGGCGATTCCCGATCTGCCGGGAGACCTGCTCGCCGTGCCCGTGCCTCTCTACGGAAAAAAGCGCCGCAGCCGTGGCTTCAACCAGTCGGAGCGGCTCGCTCGCGGGCTGATTATGGCGCTGCGCGAGCGCCACCCGGAGATGCGCATCAAACTTGCCGCGCCGCTGCTGGTAAGGCAGCGCGCCACCGAGAGTCAGGCGGGGCTGACCCCGCATCAGCGCCGTGAGAATGTCCGCGGCGCATTTTTTGTCCCCAAGCCGGAGACGGTGCGGGACCGCCATGTGCTTCTTGTCGACGATATCTATACCACCGGCGCCACGGCACGCGCCTGCTCCACCGCGCTTCGGCGCGCAGGAGCTGCGTCGGTGTGGGTCGCCACAGTTGCCCGCGCTCAAAGAGAGCACGCGCTGGCGCCGCAGCTGGAAGATTTGCACTCCGAGATTCGGAGTGCCGGGGAGCAGGACAGCGAGCTCCCCATGGAACAGGATTTTGTTTTTTGGGAGGAATCAGGCCGTTCAGCTCCGGCTGACGGCACTGCACGATAGCTCGCCCGGTCTGGCAAATCGGGTCATCGACAGGGAGGGACGTATGTCGTTGGGGAAAGCTGGTGTTCACGCTCGCAGACAGACTCTGGGGAAAGCGCAGGGGACTGTACACGCCAAACTGGAGAGCCAGGGTCATGACGGTCTGCGGGTGGTTACGACCACCCAGACGCTGCAAACGCCGGTGCTGGTGCTCAACGCGTCCTATGAGCCGATTAATATTTGTGGCGCCCGCCGCGCGCTGGTGCTGGTGCTGAAGGGGGTCGCACGCACGGAAGAGGAGCAGTCCAGCGAGCTGCACTCCGCGCGGCTGCGCATGGCCATGCCTTCGGTGATTCGCCTGCTTGAGTACCGCCGCATCCCGCACCAGACGCGCGCGCTGTCGCGGAAGAACATCCTGCTGCGCGATCGCAACACCTGCCAGTACTGCGGTGTGATTTTGCCGTCGGCAGAGCTGACGCTCGACCACGTTATACCGCGTTCGCGGGGCGGGCTTTCGACGTGGGAGAATCTTGTTGCGGCGTGCCACTCCTGCAATCGCCGCAAGGGCAATCATCTGCTCATTGAGCTGGAGCACATGAAGCTGCAGCGCGAGCCGCGGCCGTTCACGCTGCACACCAGCCGGCATATTATGCGGATGATCGGGCACTCCGATTCGAAGTGGCGGAAGTATCTGTACTACTGAGGAGCAGCTAAAAGGCGGTCAGCGAAGAAGCGGTCAGCGAAAGACCGGTCAGCGATGAGACGGCCAGTGGCTCCCGGTATACTTCTCCCCGTCCCCCAGGAGATTCAGCCATGCCGGTGAGCGCACAACCGGAGGTCACCCTGCGAAAAGCCACGCCTGCGGATGCCGCTGTCTGCGGGGCGATTTGCTACAAGGCCTTCTCGACGATCAGTGCCGAACATAATTTCCCCTGCGATCTTCCGAATGAGGAAGTCGCCGTTGGAATGTTGACGATGCAGTTCGGTCATCCGGGTTTTTATTGCGTGGTGGCGGAGAGCGACGGACGCATTGTCGGCAGCAACTGCCTGGATGAGCGTTCCATCATCGCCGGTATTGGGCCGATCACCGTCGATCCCGAGGTTCAGAATCGGGGCGCCGGACATACGATGATGCAGGCTGTGATGGATCGGGCGAAAGAACATGGCGCCGCCGGAATGCGTCTCGTTCAGGCCGCGTTTCATAATCGTTCTCTGGCGCTGTACACGCGCCTGGGATTCGATATTCGCGAGCCGCTCGCCTGCCTGCAGGGCCGGACCGTGCAGCGCGTTGTCGCGGGATGTTCGGTGCGCCCGGCGCAAACCGCCGACCTCGAGTCATGCAACGCCGTTTCGCTGCAGGTGCATGGATTCGGTCGAGGCCGCGAACTCGCCGACGGCATTCAGCAGAAGAACGCCGTTGTGGTGGAGCGTGATGGACGCATCACCGGCTATGCCAGCTCGCTGGCCTTCTTCGGGCACACAACCGCGGAGACGAATCTGGATCTGCAGGCGCTGATCGCGTCGGCGGAGTCTTTCGGCGGCCCCGGGATCCTGCTGCCCTCGCGGAATACCACGGTTCTGCGCTGGTGTCTCGGCAACGGATTGCGGATTGTGCAGCCGATGACGCTGATGACCGTTGGCCTCTACAACGAACCGAACGGCGCATCGATGCCGTCCGTACTTTTCTGAGCGGTGAACAGAATCGATCGCCCTGTTACCAGACCCTGGCCAGGTCGGGACTTCGAATCAGAACCAGGTCCGCTCGCGGTAGTCGAGATAAGCCTGTCCGAACCTTTCCTGCAGCACCTTCGCCTCCCTGCCCGCTCGAATCATTTGCATGACGAGCATTGCGAGGAAAGGCACGAACAGCCAATTTAGCCGAAGCGCCAGGATAAGGCCGAACCACATTACGCCAACAAAAACATAGATGGGGTTGCGGAGTCGCGCGTAGAGACCGTGCGTTACAAGCGCCTTTGCCTGCGGCGAGACGGAGAACGACCTGCCCAGCTGAAGGCGGGCCGTCACGAACAGCACGTAGCCGATCAGTGCGATCATTACTCCCGCGAATCTTACTGCGGTCCACGGCCGCTCCCGAACGCCGGGCACAAAGAGATAGAGCAGGAGAACGATCAGCGGAACTGCGATCGCAGGTAGAGGAAATCCGGGCTTTCCGGGGTCTGCCATATCACTGCGACCGATCTCTGCGGAGACCCCAAAGAACAAGGGCTGTTGAGGCGACAATCGCAATGCCGACCGACATGAAGCCAGCCATGACAAAGTTCTCCTGCCATGGTTGTCCGTGGTGGCCGGCTCCGGTGATTGGAGAGAGGGCCGCGGTACCGAAAGTCGCGGCAACGATGGTCATGAACCAGTTCGCATACGTGCCATACAGCACGGTCCAGAAAGCGACGGTCGCCGGCGCCGGTGCGAGTCGCACATGCGGCCAGATGGCGCCCAGGGCAATCAGGAAGATGCCATTCATCAACCCTTCCAGATGCGCGGCAAGCCCCATGCGCACATTCGCGAAATGCTGCTCGACAAAACCAGTCAGCAGCCCAAGCATGAACAGACACATGCCGTGGAACATCAACCGTCGGTTCGTTCCGTCCATCCTTGTGTCCTGCGGCCAGGCATTTCCTGCCGAATGTCAGTCCCCGCCAAGCACGGTAAGCCCGCCCGACTCCTGCCCCTCATCCCGCACAAACGCCGGCCGAGCAAATGCAGGCCCCCAGTCCGGAGACCGCAGCTCCGGCATCGGCTTCGCCTGAAACAGCCGCTTGCACTGCCGCGCCGTCCAGCGCGCCCACCGCTTGGACTTCTTCCGCCGCGCGCTGTCGCTCGAAATGCCGGTGCCTGCGTACATCTGGCGGTAGAGCTTCGACAGGAAGATGAAGGCGATGCGCGATGTCATGTTGGGACAGCACGCCGAGCGCTCCCAGATCGCCGGCCAGTTATAGAACCGGTCCCAAACCTTTTGCGTGCGCTCGCGAATCTCGTCGGAGCTCATCGAAGGATGGGGCGTGAACATCTTGGGACGAACCTCGGTCGGAATCAGCCAGTAGCGGGTGATCGGCACATCGCCCACCATGGCCGGATCCACGGACTGCTGTTTCTCCCAGCGCCCAAAATCCACAGTCCCGGGGAAGGGCGTCATCATGACGAACTGGGCAAAGGTGACGCCCGCCTTCAGCGCCATCTCCACGGTGGCGTCGAAGGTTGCGGGTTTGTCGGTCGGCAGCCCGAAGATGAACGAACCCAGCACGTGCACGCCGTGCGCTTTGAAGGTCTGCAATTGCTTCGCCAGCGCTTCGCCGGAGTAGTTCCAGTCCTTGTAGACAGCCTTGAGTCCTTCGGGCGTCACCGCCTCCACGCCCACCAGCGCGCCTTTGATGTTGGCTTTGCGCATGGCATCGAGATACTCGCCGTCCTCGCCCGCTTCCATCGTGATCTGGGTGAAGAAGACCATGTCCTGAGGCAGCTTCGCCAGCTCTTCCATGAGCGCGAAGCGCTCCGCGCGGATCTCGGTGAGCTCGTCGACTTTGGCCTGGTTGTTTTGTTCGCGCGCCAGGCGGAGATCGGTGAGCGTGACGGGATAGAAATTGTCGTCGGCGAGGGCGACAAACCTGAAGCCCAGGCGGCGCAGGTTCACGATCTCGTCAATCACGCTCTCGTGCCGTCTCTGCCGCGGCTTCTGACCGTCGGTTCGCCACACGCTGCAAAACGAGCAATGCTTGGGACAGCCGCGAATCGTCTGCACGGAGGCCCACATGTACTTCTCCGGCCGCATGAGGTCCCAGCGCGCGGGAAGAAAATCGGTGCCGGCAATGCGGCCGCCCTCATAAACTTTGTCCGGATTGCCGGCCAGGCAATCCCTGACCACCTTCGCCCACACCAGGTCGCCATCGCCCTTGACCACCGCATGGGCCTGGCCGCGCTCCAGCGCTTCCTCGGGGAACAGCGTGGCGTGAATGCCGCCATACACCACCCACGCGCCGCGCTCGCGCGCCATCGCGCCCACCTTGTATCCGCGCAGCGCGTTGCCGGTATGCACGCTGATGCCGACGATGTCGCCGGCATGAATGCGCTCGGGAACGATCGGCTCCAGCGACTCATCGACGAGAATGGGATCTCCCACCGACGTTGGCGTGGCAGCCGCCAGAACAAACAACCATCGCGGCGTAATGACCGCCGTGCCAAAGGAATTGTCGCTGGGATTCACCAGAAAAACGCTCATTCGATCCTGCCTTTCGTCGTGCGACTGGGCGGGGCCTCTGAGAGCGTCTCGCAGTTGTAGTGAACGTACTGGGGGTCAATGGGGGGCGCTGGTTCTACCCGCCCAATTATCTCCCGATGATAGACGCCAAGTTGCGTCATTGGACAATCGGAAACCGTATTAGTTTCGCAATTTCGGCGCAGATGACTGGAAATACAGGCCTTACCGGCGCGGCGTTTTCTTCGCCTTCAGCATTGCGACGCACTTCTCGATCCGCCTCGACCGCGTCTCTTCCTGCTTCGCATCTGCGATCCAGTCCACCAATTCCTTCTGATGCGAATGGCTGAGAGCGGCGAAAATCTTGTCCTGGCCGGCTGCCTTTAATGCCTTCGTCAGATACGGGGGAACCTCCACGGTCCTTTTCGCCGTGTCCGGCTCCATCGTGACCTTCACCGTATCGCCCACGCCGGCGTTTGCGCCTGCCTGCATTTCTTTGTTCAGAGCCATGTAGTGGGTGCCGTCGCCGCGCGGCATGATTGAGCTGCGATACGCGAACCCGTTGATGGTTCCCTTTACGGCGACCCGCGCCCTGGTCCCGAATAGCTTCTCCACGCTGAAGGGCACCGGCATATGCGCCCATGCTCCGCGTGGACCACGCCCGATAATCGCCACGGAAAACGACTGTTTCATATCTCTTCCTTCGCCGGCGGCTTCGCCCAACCCGTGTCGCAGCAAACGCTCCAGGTCTTCACCTTGCCGGCTTCAATCTCTCCCAACCATGCGGCCCGCACGCTCCAGCTGTGTGGAAGCACCTGCCCGTCGATTCTCCACTTCCCGCCGGCTTCGCCGAACAGCGCCACCAGCGAGCCATCCGCGATGACCTTATCGACACGGATCCAGTATTCGGGAAACGCTTCGAAGAAATAGCGCCAGCCGACGATCATCTTCTCTACGCCCGAAGTGCTCCGCCCCCGCGCATCGGTAAACGTGTGATCTTCGGTCATTAAAGCGCGCATGGCAGGCAGATCTGCGGCGTTGACCGCCTTTACAAAGGCCTGTGCGATTTCGAGAGACGAATGCGCCATCGACGCATCCTCCTCGGATGCACCGCAGATTAGCATCTCTCGATTGTTTTCAGATTGAAAACGGAATCCGCGTAACCGCGCCGGAGCGCCCCCCGCTTGCGGCTCGGCTATTCCCAGCGGCGGAAGATCAGCGAGCCGTTGGTTCCGCCGAAGCCGAACGAGTTCGACAGCGCGATGTGCATCGGCGCTTTCTGGGGCGTGTTCGGCACGTAGTTCAACACGCAGTCGGGATCCGGATTGTCGAGATTCGCCGTCGGCGGCGCCGTCTGGTTGATCAGCGCCAGGATCGTGATGCCCGCTTCGAGTCCGCCCGCACCGCCCAGCAGATGGCCGGTCATCGACTTCGTCGAGCTGATCATCAGCTTGCCGCTGGTCGCGTGCTCGCCGAACAGCCGCTGCATCGCCTTGGACTCCACCACGTCGCCCAGGGACGTCGAGGTCGCGTGCGCGTTCACGTAGTCCACCTGGTGCGGCTCGATCTTCGCGCTCTTCAGAGCGTGCTGCATCGCGCGACAGCACCCGTCGCCATCCTCGGGCATGCCGGTGATGTGGTACGCGTCGGCGCTCATCCCGTAGCCGATAATCTCCGCCAGAATTTTTGCGCCGCGCGCCTTCGCGTGCTCCAGTTCTTCAAGGATCAGGATCCCCGAACCCTCGCCGCAGACAAATCCGTCGCGGTCCCTGTCGAACGGCCGGCAGGCGTGGGCCGGATCGTCATTGCGGGTCGAGAGCGCCCGCATCGCCGCGAAGCCGCCAATGCCCATCGGCGTAATTGCCGCCTCGGAGCCGCCTGCGATCATCACATCGGCGTCATTGCGCTCGATGATCCGATACGCATCGCCGATGGCGTGCGCGCTCGTCGTGCACGCTGTCGCCGTCGCCTCGTTCGGCCCCTTGGCGCCGTAGCGGATGCTCACCTGCCCCGCCGCCAGGTTGATGATGGTCGCCGGGATAAAGAACGGCGAAATCCTGCGCGGGCCGCCCTGCAGCATGTTGCTGTGCTCGCGCTCGATCACATCGAATCCGCCGATGCCCGACCCGATGAACACGCCCACCCGGTCGCCGATCTCCGGCGTCACCTTCAGCCCGGAACTCTCCATGGCCTCGTGCGTGGCCGCCAGAGCCAGATGGATGAAGCGCCCCATCTTGCGCGCTTCCTTCTTGTCAATAAACTTGAGGGGGTCGAAGTTCTTCACTTCGGCGGCGAAGGTGACCGGGAAGTTCGTCGTGTCGAAGTGCGTGATCGTCGCGATCCCGCTCTTCGCGGCCAGCAGGTTGTTCCAGACCTCGGGCGCCGTGTTGCCAACTGCCGACACCAGCCCGAGCCCCGTGACAACGACACGTCGTTGCAAGATTACTTGCCGCCTTTCGCGTTCTTGTCGATGTATTCGATCGCGTCCTTGACGGTCTTGATCTTCTCGGCGTCCTCGTCGGGAATCTCGAGGTCGAAGGCTTCCTC
>PMAM01000077.1 GCA_003152595.1 Acidobacterium sp. | reverse complement strand
ATCATTCGCCGACGGGGCCGATTCAGGCGGTGGCGGGTTTGTTCGTCAAGGCGGAGGGGAGGGCGATTCCGTGGGTGCGCGATCGCGTCGATGTGTATGCGTTTCACATCGATGTGCCGAAGGGAGTTTCGTCACTCGATGTGGACTTCGATTATCTGTCGCCGATTCGGCCTCAGGATGGGCGGGTAACGATTTCGCATGAGATGCTCGATCTCTCATGGAACACGGTGGTGCTGTATCCGGCGGGGCATTTCTCGCGGGATATCGAGTTCGCGCCGACCGTGGTGCTGCCTGGCGGATGGAAGTATGCGACTGGGCTGGAGACGGCGTCGCAGGATGGCGGGACCGTCCACTTCAAAAACACGCCGCTGAATAAGCTGGTGGATTCGCCGCTGATTGCCGGCGAGTATTTCAAGCGCGTGGACCTGTCGACGGGGCCGGATAATCCGGTGTTCCTGGATGTAGTGGCCGATGAGCCGAAGGACCTGGAGATGACACCGGAGCAGGTGCAGGCGCACAAGAATCTGGCGATCCAGGCGCAGAAGCTGTTCGCGTCGCACCACTACGACCACTACGATTTTCTGTTCATGCTGACCGATGTGGTGGGCGGCGAGGGCCTGGAGCATCACCAGTCGAGCGAGGACGGGACGCGCGCGAATTACTTTACGGACTGGGCGAACGGCGTGCGCGGCCGCGATCTGCTGGGGCATGAATACATGCACTCGTGGAACGGGAAGTTTCGCCGGCCGGCGGATTTGTGGACGCCGAATTTCAACGTTCCGATGCGCGACGATCTGCTGTGGGTCTACGAGGGCCTGACGCAGTACTGGGGACTGGTGCTGACAGCGCGTGCCGGAATGGTGACGCCGGAGCAGGCGCGCGACGAACTGGCCGGTGTGGCGGCGGGGTTCGAGGCGAGCAAGGGACGTGACTGGCGGCCTGTGGTGGACACGACGAATCAGCCGACGATTTCTATGCGGAGGCCGGTGAGCTGGGTGAGCTGGCAGCGGCCGGAGGATTACTACACCGAAGGGCAGCTGATCTGGCTCGACGCGGATACGAAGATTCGCGAGCTGAGCGAGGGGAAGAAGTCGCTGGATGATTTTGCGAAGCTCTTCTACGGCGTGCACAACGGCAGCTACATCACGGACACTTACACGTTGGACGACATTGTGGCGGCGCTGAACCAAGTGCAGCCCTACGACTGGGCGACGTTCCTGAAGACGCGCGTCTACGAGCTGCATCCACAGGTGCCGGAGAACGGGTTCACGCAGGGCGGATACAAGCTGGTGTACAACGACACGATTCCAGCATGGGAGAAGCATGCCCCGGCGAACCCTCGGTATGGGACGAGTTTTGCGACGTCGGTCGGTTTCAGCGTGATGGGCGATGGAACGCTCGGCAGCGTGTGGTGGGACAGCGTGCCATTCAAGGCGGGACTGGTGCCCGGGATGCAACTGCTGGCGGTCGATGGCCAGGTGTATTCGGCCGACAAGATGCGCGAGGCGATCAAGAAGTCGGAGAAGGGGAGCGAACCCATCGCGCTGCTGGTGAAAGATCGGGACCAGGTGATTTCGGTCGCGCTCGATTATCACGCGGGGCCGCGGATTCCACATCTGGAGCGCGTAGACGGGACGCCGGCGCGGCTGGATGATGTGCTGGCGGCGCAATAAGACAGGGAACAGCCAATAGGCAATAGGGAACAGGGGAAGGGAAGCGGCAAGCCCGCTTCCCTTTTTTCGTCCGGCGGTCGTTATCGCTCGGCGACGCGGTCGAGCAGATCGAAGAACTCCGGAAACGAGATAGCTGCGGATTCGGCGCCGCGGATGAGGGTGTCGCCTTCTGCGCGGAGCGCGGCGATGGAGAAGGCCATGGCGATGCGATGATCGCCGCCGGCGTCGATGGTCGCTCCGTGGAGCATTTGGCCACCGGGGACGTCGAGACCGTCCTCGAACTCTTCGACTTCGGCACCCATGGCGCGCAGATTGGCGGCGACCAGCGCGATGCGGTCGGATTCTTTGACACGGAGTTCCTGAGCATCGCGGATACGGATGCCGTTCTGTGTGTACGGTCCGATCGCAGCGAGAACCGGCAGCTCATCGATGAGCTGTGCGGAGAGCGCGCCGGAGATGGCGGTCCCGATAAGGCCCGCAGGCGGCGCGTTGACCTGCACGGTGCCGATCAGCTCATCGTTTTTGGTCTCAAGATTGAGAACGCCAATGTGGGCGCCGAGCGCGGTGAGCACGTCAAGCAGCGTGGCGCGTGTCGGGTTAAGGCCCAGCTCGTCAAAGATGAGGTTCGAGCCGGGAAAGAGTGCGGCGGCGCAGAGAAAGAAGGCTGCTGACGAGAGGTCCCCAGGGACGGCGGCTTCGATGGCTCGGAGTTGCTGGCCGCCGGCGATGGAGACAGAGTCTTTGGTGCGGTCGACGTGGGCGCCGAAGGCACGCAGGGCTAGCTCGCCGTGGTCGCGTGTGCGGACAGCTTCGCGGACGGTGGTCGTACCGTCCGCCTGGAGTCCCGCGAAGAGCAGAGAGGTTTTGACCTGCGCGCTGGGGATAGGCGTGGTGTAGTCGATGGCGGTGAGCGGCGCGCCGTGGATGGCGATGGGTGCATGGCCGTCGGTGAGGTCGAGGTGAGCCCCCATTGCGGCGAGCGGTTTGCGGATCCGCTCCATGGGGCGGCGCGAAAGCGAGGGGTCGCCGATGAGGGTGAAGGTTCCGGATTGGGCGGCGAGGAGGCCGGAGATCATGCGCATGGTGGAGCCGGAGTTGCCGCAATCGAGGGGCGAGGCGGAGGGCCGGAAGTGGCCAGTGACGCCGGTGATATCGACAGAGGTGCCGTCGCGACGCACCTGAGCGCCGAGGGCTTCGACACAGGCGAGGGAGGAGGCGCAGTCGGCGCCTGTGGAGAAATTGGAGAGGCGCGTGGTTCCTTCGGCCAGGCCGCCCAGCAATGCGTAACGGTGGCTGATACTTTTGTCGCCGGGCAGGCGGAGGCTGCCCTGGACGTTGCGGGCCGGCTGGATGAGGCGCTCGGTTGCGGCTGCTTGCATAGGTTACAGGTTACAGGTGACAGGTGACAGGTGACAGATTGCGCAGACCCCGGCTTGATTTCCACGCGGGGCTGTGCGAGATTCGGGATCGTAGTGACCCCCCAACTGCACGAAATATTTGTTGAGGAGTATCGCGCGATCCGGCCGCGAGCTCCATTGCCTCCCATCGAGGTTCGTTTTCGGCGGTTCACATCGCTCAACACGACCATCCGGCTGCGTGAGGGACGAATCCGCGTGAGCCTCTCCGATTTGCTGGAGGGGGCGCCGGAGCCGGTGCTGCGGGCGATCGCGCACATCCTGCTGGCGAAGCTGTATCGCAAGCCGATCGATGGCGGGCATGCGAACCGGTACCGGCGTTTCACCACCAGCGAGGCAGTGGTGCGGCAGAGCGAGCGCATCCGGCAAACGCGGGGGCGGAAGAAGATTCTTTCCGCAAAGGGCGACCATTACGATTTGGACGAAGTGTTCGAGACGCTGAACCGGCAGTTCTTTCATGGGCTGATGGGGCGGCCGCTGCTGACGTGGAGCGAAGTGACAGCGCGGCGGCTGCTGGGGCATTACGATCCGGCGCACAACACCATCATGGTAAGCCGGGTGTTCGACCGGAAGGGGACGCCGCTCTACGCCATCGAATACCTGATGTACCACGAGATGCTGCACCTGAAGCATCCGGTGAAGCAGAAGAACGGGCGGCGGTGCGTACACTCGGCGGCGTTCCAGGCGGAGGAAAAGCTGTTTCCGGAACTGGAGCGGGCCAAGGCGTATCTGAAGACGCTTTGAAGGCAGGGAATGGGGAATAGGGAACAGGGAATAGGGATGGTTGGTGCGAGGCAGGATTCGCGCGGGTACCTTAAAATGAAGAAGGACCCCTGAACTTTTCTGAGGGGACAGGCGGCTTGCGGCGTCTGAAATTCTAACGCGAGGTCCTTCGTCGTTCGCTCAATGTAATGAGCGAACTTCCTCGGGATGACAGGCGCGAGGCGTCGACAAGGCTGCCAAAGGAAGAATCAATTTTGATCGGAACTAAGGTTCTCAACAAGGTTTTTGGGACCAGCAACGAGCGGGCGGTGAAGCGCCTGGTGCCGCGCGTGGCGGACATCAATGCGTTCGAGCCGCAGATAAAGGCGATGAGCGACGAGCAGCTGCGCGCGAAGACGGCTGAGTTCCGGGCGCGGATTGCGTCGGCTCTGGAAGGGATCACGGACGAAGAGGCGCGGGTGGCTGCGGAGAAGCAGGCGCTGGAAGACCTTCTGCCGGAGGCGTTCGCGGTGGTGCGCGAGGCGGGATGGCGCGCCGTGAATATGCGTCATTTCGACGTGCAGCTGCTGGGTGGCATGGTGCTGCACCAGGGCAAGATCGCCGAAATGAAGACCGGCGAAGGCAAGACGCTGGTGGCGACGCTGCCGGTTTATTTGAACGCGCTCGCCGGGCACGGCGTACACGTGGTCACGGTCAACGACTATCTGGCCAAGCGCGACGCCGAGTGGATGGGGAAGATCTACGAGTTCCTCGGTCTGACGGTGGGCGTGATCGTCCACGATCTGGACGATAACCAGAGGCGGAAGGCCTATGCGTCGGACATCACGTACGGGACGAACAACGAGTTCGGCTTCGATTATCTGCGCGACAATATGAAGTTCGAGCTGGCGGACTGCGTGCAGAGAGGGCATCATTTCTCGATTGTGGACGAGGTGGACTCGATCCTGATCGACGAAGCGCGAACTCCGCTGATCATCTCGGGCCCGACGGATCAAACGACCGACAAATACGCGCGTGTGAACCGGATCATCCCGTCGCTGGAACTGGGCGAGGAGATCGAGAAGAGTCCGGAAGAGAAGATCCTGACCGGGGATTACGTGGTGGATGAGAAGCACAAGACGATCACCGTGACCGATGAGGGTTGGGAAAAGATCGAAGGACTGCTGGGCATCGGCAATATCGCCGATCCGGAGAACTGGGATCTGAAGCACCACGTGGAGACGGCCATCAAGGCGCACTCGCTGTACAGGCGCGACGTGCAGTACGTGGTGAAGGACGGCGAGGTAATCATCGTGGACGAGTTCACCGGGCGCCTGATGCCGGGGCGGCGCTGGTCCGATGGGCTGCACCAGGCCGTGGAAGCGAAGGAAGGCGTGAACATCCGGCGCGAAGATCAGACACTGGCGACGATCACCTTCCAGAACTATTTCCGCCTGTACAAGAAGCTGGCCGGGATGACCGGTACGGCGGAGACGGAAGCGGCGGAGTTCGACAAGATTTACAAGCTGGAGATCGTGGTCGTCCCCACAAATATGCCGATGCGGCGCCTCGAGAATTCGGACGTTGTTTTCCGGACCGCGAAAGAGAAGTACTTCGCGGTCGCGGACGAAATCGCGAAGCTGCACGAGAACCAGCAGCCGGTGCTGGTGGGCACCACGTCGATCGAAAAGAGCGAGCTGTTGTCGCAGATTCTGGCACGCAAGGGCGTGCGCCACGTGGTGCTGAACGCGAAGTTTCATGAGCGCGAGGCGGAGATTGTGGCGCAGGCGGGCCGGATCGGAATGGTGACGATCGCCACGAACATGGCCGGACGCGGCACGGATATTTTGCTGGGCGGCAATCCTGATTTTGTGACGCGCCAGGAACTGGTGAAGAAGGCGATGGCGCGGGCGATTTCAGCGGCGGAAGGCGCGATCAATCCCATGGCGGCGCCTGGCATGCTGCGCTTCTACTACCAGGGCCAGGAGTACGAGACCAACCAGGAGAACTGGGACCGCGTGTATCAGGGACACGCGGCGGCGGCCGGGGCAGAGCACGATCAGGTGGTCGGAACGGGCGGCTTATTCATCCTGGGCACGGAACGGCACGAGTCGCGGCGCATTGACAACCAGCTGCGCGGGCGCGCCGGACGCCAGGGCGATCCCGGAGCATCGCGATTCTATCTGTCGCTCGAAGACGACCTGATGCGCATCTTTGCGCGCGAGTGGGTTTCGACGCTGCTGCAGAAGATGGGGATGGAAGAGGGCATGCCCATCGAGTCGCGGATGATCTCGAATCGGATCGAGGCGGCGCAGAAGGCGGTGGAGAGCCAGAACTTCGAAGCCCGCAAACATCTGCTGGAGTACGACGACGTGATGAACAAGCAGCGCGAGGCCGTGTACGGACTGCGGCGGCAGCTGCTGGAGGGACTGGATCAAAAGGAACTCGTCGTCGAGGATTACGTTCCGAACATCCTGAGCACTTTGCTGGATGAGTTCGCGAACGAGCGCGTCCATCCCGATCAGTGGGATGTAAAGGGGCTCAGGGAGAAGCTGGGCGCGCACTTCGGCTTCGACCTCGATGCCGAAAGTATCAAACCAACGGAGATGACGCGGCACGAACTGGGCGAAACGCTCTTCGAGCGCCTGAAGGGAAAGTACGAGGCGAAGGAGCAGCTGATCAGCGATCAGCAGATGCGTTTCCATGAGCGAATGATCATGTTGAGCGTGATCGACGGGCTGTGGAAGGATCACCTGCTGAACATGGACCACCTGAAGGAAGGAATCGGGCTGCGCGGCTATGCGCAGCAGGACCCGCTGGTGGCTTATAAGAAGGAATCCTTCGAAATGTTCGAAGGGATGATGCTGCGCTTCCAGGAAGACACGGTGCGGTTCCTCTTCCTGATGCGGATCATTGGGCCGGACGGGCAGCCGGTCGAGATTCCATCGCGACCGCGCACTGTGGTTCCGGCCGCTCCCAGTGTGGCGTCGGCCGATCGCGTGAGTGGCGATGGGAACGGACACCGCATGCCGAGCGCGCCGCCGATTCCCCTGGCTCCGGGCCGTGCGCCTTCCACGACCATCGACGACATCGAGAAGGAATTCCAGCGAAAGAAGCAGAAGGAGCTGGAACACGCGCGGATGGCAGGTGCGGGGGACGCCTCTGCCCCGTCGCAACGGCGCGTGGGCGAGAAGGTTGGCCGCAACGATCCTTGTCCCTGCGGATCGGGCAAGAAGTACAAGAAGTGCCACGGAGCGACCGAAGGCAGCGCTGGGGAATAGCCAATCGCCGACAGAGCACAGGGTGCGGGGATTTGTCCTCGCACCTTCTTGTTTTTGTGCGATGGTTGGGCCAAAAATTAATAGCGTTCCTGAGGGCCTGGGTGGGCAATCAGGAATGACTGCCGGTCTCAAGAAGGAGCCAGTCGAGATAAGGTTTGGCGGAGGCTTCGGGCGCGAGGACCAGAAATTCCGGAACCTCATAGGAATGCAGCCGGCGGAGCGCGGATTCGACGCGTTCAAGGTTGGCGGCGGCGGTCTTGATGATGAGCAGGACTTCCGAAGCGGTTTCCACCTCGCCTTTCCAGCGGTAGATGGAGGTGAGGCCGGGAACGACGTTGACGCAGGCAGCGAGGCGCTCGTCGACGAGGTTGCGCGCGATGTCCTCGGCCTCTTCGCGAGAGCCTGCTGTGGTGATAACGATGCGCGCATCGGTGGCGGGTACAATCATCGGTGGTTTGCGGTTACGGCAGGAATTCCGGCTGGAAGCATCATAAGGCCGAATGGATCACTAAGGGGATTTATGAGCGCCGAAATCAAGTTTGGAACGTCAGGGTGGCGGGCAATTGTCGCGGAGGATTTCACGTTCGGAAATATCCGGCGCGCGGTGGCGGGGATCGCGCAGTTCGTGGCGGCGCAGAACGGGCCGAAGACCGTGCTGGTGGGGCGTGACCCGCGATTTNNCTGGTCATTCCGGAAGCGGCGCCGACGCCGGCGATCGCATATGCGGTGCGTCGACTGAAGACGGGCGGCTCGATCAACTTCACCGCCTCGCACAATCCTCCGGAGTACAACGGGATCAAGTACTCGACGCCGGATGGCGCGCCGGCACTGCCGGAGGTGACGCACAAAATTGAAGCGAATGTGAAGGCGCTGGATGATGTGCCGTCGCCTGCGGATACGGGGACAAAGTTTGAGCAGGTGGACGTAAAGCCGGATTATTTGAAACGAATCGCCGAGTTGGTGGACCTGAAAGCGATCCAAAAGGCGGGGCTCAAGGTGGTGTTCGATCCGTTCTGGGGCGCGGCGCGCGGCTACAGCTGCCACATTCTGCGCGAGCATGGCGTGGAGACCTGGACAGTCCACGATTCTCGCGATGTGCTGTTTGGCGGTCACGCCCCGGAGCCCGACGGCGAGCTGCTGAATGCCTGCCGGGAGAAGATGCAGGAAGTGGGCGCGGCGATCGGGATCGCAACCGATGGGGATGCCGACCGGTTCGGGATCGTCGATCGTGATGGGACGTTCATGCAGCCGAACTACGTCATCGCGCTGCTGTTCGACTATCTGGTGGAGACGCGCGGGTGGAAGAACGGCGTGGCGAAATCGGTGGCGACCACCAACCTGATCAATGCACTGGCCGACGAATTCAAGATCCAGCTCTATGAGACTCCGGTAGGGTTTAAGTACATTGGCGAGCTGATCAACGAGGACAAGATTGCGATCGGCGGCGAGGAGAGTGCCGGCCTCACCATCCGCGGGCACGTTCCGGAGAAGGACGGCGTGATCGCCGGGTTGCTGGCGGCGGAGATGGTGGCGGTGCGCGGAACGAGCCTCGGCGAACAATTGAAGAAGATATTTGCCAGGGTTGGTTCCTTTTATCCTCATCGGGAGAATTTTCGCTTGACGCCCGAGGTGAAGGATAAGTTCACTGAGAAGATAAAGAATGATCCGCAGGAGATCGGCGGGCGGAAGGTTGTGCAGGTGGTCCGGACCGACGGACTGAAGTTGATTCTGGCCGATGGCTCCTGGGTCTGCTATCGGCTGAGTGGAACCGAGCCGGTGGTGCGGGCCTACTCTGAGGCGCGGAAAGAGAGCGACCAGGGGCCGCTGCAACAGGCGGCGAAGGACTGGGTGATGGCCTGAAGGCTGGCGTTCAGCGTTCAGTGTTCAGGAAGAACGGGGCTGGGCGAGGTCTGAGTTCAGAGTCGGGCGAAGGCGGCGGTGCAGGAGTGGCTGAGGAACAGAAGCAATCGGGATGGGTGGAGCGGGCGGCGCAGGCGCTGTACCGGATGCGGCGGCGCATCGCGACGGCTGCGGTGATTGCGGCGGCGCTGGTGTTTGGGTATCACGCGATTTTTGGCGAAAACGGGATCAACGTCTACCAGCAGCGGCGCGCAGAGGATCGCGCGGTCCAGAAGAAGATTGTCGAGTTGCAGAAGGAAAACTCCCGGCTTGCGGAGCATGTGAAGGCGCTGAAGTCGGATCCCGATGCCATTGAGCGCGAGGCTCGTCAGCGGTTGCATTACGCGCGACCCGGTGAGGTGATCTGGGCTGAGGATGGGTCGCAGGGGACGCAGACGGCTCAGCCCGCGAAAAAATAGCCTGTTACTCGGGAAGCCAGTCGAGCGCACTCTCCGCGGCGCTGCATCTTTTCCTTGCCAATCGCATTTAATCTGGAGGGGCTATGGATAAATTTGTCATTCGTGGGGGAAATCCCCTTCTCGGCACAATTCGGGTGAGCGGGTCGAAGAATTCCGCGCTGCCCTGCATGGCGGCGGCCCTCCTGACCGAAGACGAAGTCGTGCTCGAGAACATCCCTCAGGTGCGGGACATCGAGACGGAGCGGAAGCTGCTGGTCTCGATGGGTGGCGAAGTGGAGCTGGGCTACGGGCGCGCACAGCACCGGACGACGATCAGCTGCCGGACGATCAAGGATCCCACGGCGCCCTACGAAATCGTGAAGACGATGCGGGCGTCGTCGCTGGTGCTGGGACCGCTGGTGGCGCGCATGGGTGTGGCTCGGGTCTCGATGCCGGGCGGTTGCGCGATCGGTGCGCGGCCGATCGATCTGCACACCAGGGGCCTGGAAATGCTGGGCGCGAAGATCAGCTACGAGCATGGGTACATTGAGGCCCGCGCGGACCGGCTGAAGGGCACGCACATCGTCTTCGACAAGATCACCGTGACCGGCACCGAGGATNNGCGATGGGCGCGCAGATCCACGGAGCCGGAACGTCCACCATCCGCGTGAAGGGCGTGGATAAGCTGCACGGGGTGAAACACCGGATCAACCCGGATCGGATTGAGGCGGGGACGTTTCTGATCGCCGGGGCGATTACAGGCGGGGATGTGTGCGTTGCAAACTGCAATCCAGCGCACCTGACGGCGGTGATCGGCAAATTGCAGGAATGTGGGGTGCGGGTCGACGTCATCGCGAAGGATCAGATTCGCGTGCGCAGCGAAGGAGCGCTCAAAGCCGCCGATATTTCCACCGAGGAGTATCCGGGCTTCCCCACCGACATGCAGGCNNAGGAGCTGGTGCGGATGGGCGCGAATATTCGCGTGGATGGCCGCACGGCGACGGTGCGCGGGAAAAGCCCGTTGTCGGCGGCGGCAGTGATGTGTTCCGACCTGCGCGCCTCGGCATCCCTGGTTCTTGCCGCGCTGGTGGCGGATGGTGAGTCGATCCTCGATCGCGTGTACAACATCGATCGCGGCTACGAGCACATCGAGGAAAAGCTGCGCGGGGTGGGGGCGCAGATTCGGCGCATGGGGAACGTATTCCAGGAGAAGCGCGAGCCGGAGATGGCGCCGGCGTAGAACCAGGGTACAGGTGACAGGTTACAGGGTCGCGAGCCGAACCTTCGTCGCCGGGTCGCACATCTGAACCCGAGAGGAGAGCTTCGATGGCAAAGACGGAGGATCGCGCGCTGCGCGAGCAGCTGGTGAAGTTTCTGAGCGGCGGTGAGGCGCATGCGGAATTCAAAGATGTGCTGAATGACTTCCCTGTAGCCGCGCGCGGAGCGGTGCCGAAGGGCGCTGAGCATTCCGCCTGGCAGGAACTGGAGCACATCCGGATCGCGCTGCATGATTTGCTGGATTTTTCGACAAATCCGAACTATGTCGCGATGAAGTGGCCAGATGACTACTGGCCGAAAGAAGCCGCTCCGAAAAATGACGCCGCATGGGAGGCTTCGGTGCGCGCCGTGAAGAAAGACATTGCGGACTTTGAGAAGCTGGTCGGCGACCCGGAGTCGAATCTGTACGCCACGATTCCGTGAGGCGAGGGTCAAACATTGCTGCGTGAAGTGCTGATCGCGGGCCAGCACACGAGCTATCACCTGGGACAGATCGTGCTGCTGCGGAGACTCCTCGGAGCCTGGAAGGGCTAGCCGTCCAGGCGAACCCGGTCTGTCGGCCGGACGCGATCAGCGGCTTTGGTCAACCGCGAGTGCGGCGCGGGTGGCGGGATGGTCGGAGCCGGGGATCTGGGCCGGAAAGGCAAGGGTCACCCGGGTTCCGCGGCCGGGCCGGCTCATCACTTCAAACAGCGCGGCGCCGCCATAGAGGACTTCGAGGCGCTCGCGAACATTGCGCATGCCGATGCCGGTGCCCTGAAGGACGCCGCTGGTGTGGGCGCGGCCCGGAGCGATGCCGACGCCATCGTCTTCAACTTCGATAATGAGTTTGCCGTGCTCCATGCGGCTGCGCAGGGTGATGGTGCCGCCGGCGATGCGCGGCTCGAGCCCGTGCTTGATGCTGTTCTCGACCAGGGGCTGCAACAGCATGCTGGGAACCGGGATTTCCAGGGTTTGGGGATCGATTTCCCTTGCGACGGAGAGCTTTTCTGCGCCAAAACGGGCGATCTCGATGGAGAGATAGTCGTCGGTGGTTCCCAGTTCGTCGCGGAACGGCACGAAGGCATCGTGCTCGTTGAGCATCTTGCGGAGAATGTTGGCGAGCTTCACGATCAGTTCGCGCGCCTGTTCCGGGCGGAAGCGGACGAGCGAAGCGATGGAATTGAGGGTGTTAAAGAGGAAGTGCGGATTGATCTGGCGCTGGAGAGCATCGAGGCGGGCTTCGAGGAGGAGACGTTTTTGCTCTTCGAGAGATTGCTCGATGCGGATGGCGTTCCAGATTTTCAGAGGAATGCCGACGACCATGGCGGCGCAGGTCCAGACGGCGAGGCGGATGAGCCAGCTGTCGGAGGTGAGCGCAAAGAGTCGATGAGACATGCGCGCGGTCCACTCGCGGAGGATCTCCATGGCGACGATGAGGATGAGCAGAAGGATCTGGCGGTCGATGCGCGGACGAAGCAGCGTGCGGCGGACCCAGCGGTAGAGGCTGAGATCGACGAACGGAGAGAAGGACCAGACTTCCTCCTTGTCGACGAAACGGCCGTAAATGCCGGCGGTGATGGCGACAGCAAGGAGGAAAGGCAGAGAGAGGTATTCCCGGTGGAGGACGGCGGGTAAAGAAAGGACCGTGGCGCCGATGAGAGCGGCGCCGGGACCGATGAGGATACCGAGAAGGATCGTGGTCTCGAAGGAGATGTCGGCAGCGTAGAAGTTGGGGACGGTGACACGGACCCAGACACCGAGGCCGAGGGGGATGCAGATGAAGGCAACGAGGCCAAGGGTTTGCGCTACTGTGCGGTCATCGCGGAAGAGGAGGTTTTGAAATTCGCGCGATCTGCCCAGGGCCGAAGAGACGGCCGCAGCCACACCCAGCTTAATGAGCAGGGTGATGAGAATAAGGCGCGAATCGATCACGACAACAGCGTACAGCGTACAGCGTTCAGCGTTCAGAAAAAGCACTCGACTCGGGCGCGACTTCTATAATCGAAGGATGGCGATAGCTTCGGTGCGCAAGGTTGCGGATGCGGATTTTCCGACGCGGTGGGGGCATTTTCGCATTCTGGGCTTTGAGGGCGTGTACGCCGACGACGATCCGGCGCGTTGCGGACAGACGGCCGAAAAGGAAGAAGCTGTGGCGCTGGTGATGGGCGACGTCCAGGCTGCGCCACCCCTGGTGCGGATTCACTCGCAGTGCCTGACCGGCGATGTGTTCCACTCGCTGCGGTGCGATTGCCGCCTGCAGCTGGAACTGGCTCTAAAGAAGATTGCCGACGCAGGAGCCGGGATCCTGATTTACGAGCAGCAGGAGGGACGCGGCATCGGGCTGATGGCCAAGCTGCGCGCCTATGAGCTGCAGGATCAGGGACTGGATACGGTGGAGGCGAATCTGAAGCTGGGATACGAGGCGGACTGCCGCGAGTTCGAGCTGCCGGCCGCGATGCTGCGGCACATGGGCGTGACCTCGGTGCGTCTGATTACGAACAATCCCGAAAAAGTGGCCGCGCTGGAGTCAGCCGGGGTTCGCGTGGCCGAGCGCGTCTCGGCGGAAGTGCCCGCGCAGGATAGCTTTGAGCAGTACCTGCGCGTAAAGCAGGAAAAAATGGGACACATTTTTGAGTCGATGGACGAGACAATCCGTTAGCCAAACCTGGGCTGCTGGCGACGCGTGTCCACATCGGTGAGTCCTTCTTGAAACACGGCCGGATCACGCGCCGGCCCGCGGTTTAGCGGCCTTTGACTGCGTCAGCGAGCTGAAGAGCGAACCCTCCGCATGCAACGATGAGCGATGTGCCTGCGAGTGCAACGATGAGAAGCATGGCAGAAACCCTCCGAGGGTGAGTGAAGTATTCGAATCGGCCTCAATGCCTGACTGGGCGCTGAGGAGGTGAAGTTTTCCGCCGGGTATTGCGATTCTTGCGGGGTCGGCAAGAGGAACGCCACCCGGCGGATGCGATATAGGAGAACGGTGGCAGAACAGCAAGCAGGACAAGCAAAACAGCAAGGAGAGACGCGATCAGAATTTGTTGGTGATCATGTTGAACTCGTTCCCGATGGAGTGAGTTAACGAGTTTTCAGCGGCGACAGCGCTGAGGGCCAGGACCGCGGCGACGAGAGCGTACTCAATCAGATCGGCTCCGCACTCGTCATTCAGAAATCTCTTCATAAGCTCTTTCGTACGGTTCATCTGGTTTTCTCCTGGGTGAATCGCCGCACGGCCTGCAACTGGGGGACCGCTGCGTCGGCTTCAATGAACCGATTGTGCGCGCAGGAACCTTCCGCAACAATTCCATTTGCGTAATGAAGAGGGCATCAATTGGAAACGGCCCATGCCGTTACTGCGCTGGCTCTGGCGTGACCCGTGCGGGGGATTACCGAGGTGGAACTGCAGGGACGAACAGCGTCCGGACGGGGAATCAGCGCCGGCGGAGACCCATGCGTCAGCCGGCAACGACGGCATTCCGGGAGAATGACGGTTTCCGCCGGCGGTAGCGACTCGTCGGCTTCGAGGCCGGGACTGACGCGGCAAGACGATGGGATACGGGTGCGCAATCGCGCGCGTGCTTCTGGATGAGATTCGACCCAGGGAGTGAGAGGCGGGATCAGAACCCGTTTGTGATGTGGTTGAATTCGCTCCCGATCTGGTGGGTCAGCGCCTGTCCGGTCGCGACGGCTCCGAAGACGAGAACCAAAAGCAGCAGGACATACTCGACATAATCCACGTGCTGCTTGTACAGAAGTGTGTTCAACCGCTGCGTGGCACGGATCATTTGATTTTTGTCCTCGGCTGACTGCGCCTAGAGAAGTTTGGGGATTCCGCAAGCGCCGAGTTTTATGTTGTTGATTCTGCCGGGAAAAGCAGGCGAAAACCATTCCCAATGGGTAATGAAACGGAGACTATTTGGGAAACGGGCCATGGTTACTGCGCACCCGGAGCTCGTATCGCGAGTCCGAGGCTCTGCAAGTCGAGCGAGGACTTTTGCCCTCGCCTCCCAGGCAAATGAAGCAGATAGACCTGCGCTCTGCATCTGGTCGACGTGCGCGATGACCACGATGGCCGCTCAGTTATGGGGCTTGATCGTGACCATGACGACTCCATGCGGAGCTACCTGCGCCGCATAGTGGTCGGTCTGATCCGTGACCTCTTTGTCGGACCAGAGATCCCGGACGGTGGCGCGCAGGGCAGCCGGGTAGCCAATGTCGGTCCACGCAACACCGGTTGAAACCGGAGTCGCGCTGAGATTGAGCAGCGTCACGGCGCGGCTGCCGTCGGCGAGCGGTCGCGACCAGACCTCGATGTCGCCATCCTTCTTCACGCGGCGGCCCGTTTCGCCGAGCGGATCCTGATCGACGGCGATGACGGCGCGATTCAGCAGGATGGATTTCGTGTCCGCCGACATATTCGCAACGTCGGTGCCCACAAGCAGCGGGGCAGCGAACATGGCCCACATGCTGAAGTGCGCGCGGTACTCTTCGGTCGTCATGCCGCCGTTGCCCACTTCGAGCATGTCCGGATCGTTCCAGTGGCCGGGCCCGGCATAGCTCTCGACGCCGGGCGCACCCATCAGCTCGATGATCTGGGCGACGCCGTTACCGCCCCAGGGCTTTTTACAATTCCAGCAGTCCTGGATGTCGTCGGTGGCGCGCCAGAGGTTGCCGACGGGTCCAGCCCACAGCCACGGCTTGTTCGAGCCCCACTCACAGATGCTGAAGACGATGGGGCGGCCGGTGGCGGCGAGAGCATCACGCATCAGGGTGTAGGAAGCTT
>PMAM01000307.1:6953-15258 GCA_003152595.1 Acidobacterium sp. | reverse complement strand
CTACTACTCCGACGGCTCGAAGCTGTTCTACGCCACCCTCGGCGGCGGGCCCGCCGTCATCCTGCTCCACCCCACGCCGGTCGATCACCGCTTCTGGATGCCGGTCGCCGAAATTCTCGCCGGCAGCTATCGACTCATCGTTCCCGACCTGCGCGGTCACGGGCAGTCGGAGCTGGGCGAAGGCCCCATCACCGTCGAAAAACTAGGCGCCGATGTGGGCCGGCTGCTCGATCACTTGCAACTGGAGAAAGCGCTCTTCGCCGGCTGCTCCATCGGCGGCTATACGCTGTTCGAAGTCTGGCGGACCATGGCCGCACGCGTCGAAGGCTTCGCGTTCTGCTGCTCCAAACCCCAGGCCGACACCGAAGCGCAGCGCGCCAAACGCGCCGAGACCATCGCGAAGGTCCAGGAGCGCGGTACGGCGGAATTCATCGAAGGCAATCTCCAGACCCTGATTGGTTCCGCAGCGCGCCGGCGCTGGCCGGAGAAGGTCGCCGAGGCGCGCGAGATGATGCAGGCCGTTCCCGCGGAGAATATCGTCGCCGTGCAGCAGGGCCTGGCCGCTCGGCCCGACTCTGTCGTAACCGCCCGCACCATGCGCGTGCCCTGCTGCGTGATCGCCGGCGGCGAAGATCCTGGCAGCACTCCTGCCGACATGCGCCTGCTCGCCGAGCAGATTCGCAACGGCGGCTACGGCGCCGAATACAATGAGATTCCCGACGCCGGCCATTTCGCTCCCTTCGAGCAGCCCGAGCTGGTTGCTCGCATCCTCCGCCGATTCTTCGATTCCGTAATATAAAGACGGCGGTTCGCACCGATGTTCGCGCAACTTAAATGCGCGCTTCGGTTTCCAACGGCTGAGCAGCCCCAGTTCCCGGGCCGCTCTGGATGATAAGGAAAGGCCCACAAGGGCTGAAAGGGACCTTCGATGAAAGAACTTTCCGAGTTTCAACCCACGACTGGTTCACGGATGAGCACACGCACGTGGATGCGCCGGCTCGCCGCAATCCCCCACAAAATGTCCAAACGCGGGATCGCAGTGGCTCTGGCCGGACTCATGATTCCGATCGGATTTGCCCAGGTTTCCGCGTTCGCTCAGGACGCGCCGCCTCCTCCGCCCGATCAGCAGCAAGTCGATCAGGGGCCGCCGCCGCCCGATGACAACGCTGCTCCGCCGCAGCAGTGGAACGCGCTCAGCCCGGATCAGATGAACGAACTGGTCGCGCCCATCGCGCTGTATCCGGACTCGCTGGTCGCGCAGGTGCTCGCGGCTGCGACCTATCCGACTCAGGTGGTCGAGGCCGACCGTTTCGTGCAGTCCCAGGGCGGAGCGCCTCCCGATCAGATNNTTCCCGTCGGTTCTCGCCAACATGGATAAGAACCTCGACTGGACCACGCAGTTGGGCAACGCCTACTACAACCAGCCGCAGGATGTGATGAGCGCTGTCCAGGGCATGCGCCAACAGGCGTACGACCGCGGCGATCTTCGCTCCAGCGCGCAGCTCAATGTTGCTTATCAACCTGGCGACATCGTCATTGAGCCCGCCAACCCCGCGGTGGTCTACGTGCCGTACTACGATCCCTGGGCGATCTATGGCTTCCGTCCGTACTATCGCTGGTATGCGCCTCCGCCGCCTCTGGGATGGGGGGTTGGCGTCCGCTTCGGTTTTGGTGTCGGCGTGGTGGTTGGTGGCTGGGGACACTATGGCTGGGGCTATGGACACTGGGGCTTCGCGTGGGGTCCGCACCCCTACGTTGCCTTTAACCACGCTACCTATATCTCACGAAGCTTCACTGTGGTTAACCATGGGTACTATGGCCGCTTCGACCGCGCACCGGAAGCGCGCCGCTACAACGTGCAGGCAGCCCACAGCGCCTACGCCGCCGGTGAGCGCAACGGCTTCAATCGCGGCGAACGCAATGGCTATAACAACGGCTTCAGGAGCGGTGCCAACCGCGGCACAACCAACAATAACTACCGCGCTCCGAGCAATAACAACTACAGCCGGCCGAATAACAACACGGCGCGGCCGGCGGTGAATCAGGGCCGGCCCGCGGGCAACAATAACTACAACCGGCCGAACACGCCGAACAACAACCGCCCGCAGAACAACAATTACAACCGGCCGAACACGAACAACAGCCGTCCGAATAACCAGAGCCGTCCGGCTCCGCACAATGAAAGCAAGCCTTCCGGCGGCGGTCACCCGCAGGGCGGCGGCGATCATCCGCACGGCGGTGGCGGCGACAAAGGCGACAAAGGCGACAAAGGCGGTCACCCGCACGGCCGTTAACAATTCACGAGGAGCAGTTTTCAGAGGGATGGCAATCCGCCGTCCCTCTTCCTTTTTGGGCAGCACTTTTTGCGGGATGCCGGTGCGCGCGACGCCGCCTAGTGGTAAAACGGTTTGTTAGCCGTCAAGGAGGAATCTCGCCATGGCAACGAACCAGACTCGCAACCAGGACCGCCGCGCCTTTCTGAAGGGAACCACCGCCGCCGCGGCCGCCGTGCTCACCGGAGCCGCTCTGCCGCGCGCTGCAAGCGGCACGACCCTGCCGGCGCTGCCCAACAATCCGCGCACCCAGGATGCCATGCCCACGCGCAACCTTGGCCGGACCGGCTACAAGGTCGGCGTCTTCTCACTCGGCGGCCAGGCTGCGCTGGAGCACGCCAACAACGCCGACGTGGCCGTATCGATTATCAACCGCGCCCTCGATCTCGGCGTCAACTACATCGACACCTCCTCAATCTACGGCGGCCCCATGCGCTGGAGCGAGCAGTACGTCGGCGAGGTGATGAAGACGCGCCGCAACGAGGCGTTCCTCGCCACCAAAACCAAAGAGCGCACCCGCGAAGGCTCGATGCGCATGATCGACAAGTCGCTCAAGCTGCTCCAGACCGACCACGTCGACCTCTGGCAGCTGCACGACATCGGCACCATGAAGGACATCAACGCCATCTTTGCGCCTGGGGGCGCCATGGAAGCGCTGCTCGAGATGCAGCAGCAGAAGGTGGTGCGCTACCTTGGCGTCACCGGCCACTATCGCCCCGACGCGCTCATGGAAGCGCTGCACCGCCACGACTTCGACTGCATCCTGATGGCGCTGAACGCCGCCGACCCGCATCACTTCACCTTTCAGGAGCAATTGCTGCCGCTCGCCGTCGAAAAGCAGATGGGCATCATCGGGATGAAGATCCCGGGCCGCAGCCGTCTCCTCTCCAGCTGGACGCCGCCGCCGGTCGAGCAGCAACAGCATTCGTGGGAAGGCATGGTGATCACAACCACACCGGGCACGCTGACCATGAAGGAAGCCATCGGCTACACGCTGTCGAAGCCGGTCAGCACGATCATCGTCGGCTGCGACTCGATCGCGCAGCTGGAGGAGAACGTCGCCATCGCCCGCNNCACGACGCGGTGTGATGAGCACGGATAGGGTGCAGAAGAGTCGTTTCTACTCGAAGATCGCGGTGCTCCAGTAGAAAAGCATTGCGAGCGAACACACTGCCGCGTGCCAGCGAAGAGGACTTCTGCGTCCTGTCCCGGCCAGGGCAAGGACCACTGCGGTTGCCGAGATTCCAAAGCCCCAGCGGATGATTTGCAGAAAGGAAGGAGCGTAGTAGGCCCGTCCATCTGTCATCTGCCCATATGCGATGGAAGAAACCGCCAGTACAGCCGAAGCGGTGGCAAGCCAGAAACCTGCATAGGAAAGNNATCGGCACGCCAACATAGATCAGCGGAATCGCGAGGGGGATCGCAGAGTCGAAAAGCTTCCATAATACGTGTCCCATTCTTTAGCCGCCTGTTCGAACGAATCCCTGAACTCTGATCTCTAATTCCTGTTTTTCAGCTGATGTATTCCTTGATGAACGCATCATTGGAGTGCACCAGCTCCTTCGTTGTCCCATCGAACACCAGGTGCCCCTGGTGCAGCATCAGAAAGGTGGTGTTGGGATCGGTGTGGTGCGCCGGCAGCGCCTCCATCTGATTCGTCGTCCGATTGAAGCGGTGCATCGCCAGGATGAATGCATCCTGGATGCGATGCGTCACCACCAGAGAGCTGGTGTGCGAGACGTCGCGCTGCTTCATGACCAGCTGGATAATTGTCGTCGAGGTGATCGGATCCAGCCCGCCGGTCGGTGAGTCGTACAGAATCAGCTTCGGATTCGTCACGATCGCCCGCGCAATCGCTACGCGCCGCCGCATGCCCCCCGAGAGCTCCGAGGGAAATTTGTCCAGCGTATGATCGAGCTCCACGAAGCGCAGCGCCTCTTCGGCGCGTGCATCGATCTCATCGTCCGGCAGCCGCTCCTCGATGAGCCGGTAGCCGACGTTGTCGCGCACGTTGAGCGAGTCGAACAGCGCGCCCTCCTGAAAGACCGTCCCGATGGAGCCGCGCAGCTCGAAGAGGTCCGCTTCGCGCATCGCCGTGATTTCCTTGCCGAACACAAAAATCCGGCCGGAGTCAGGGCGCAGCAGCCCGTTCACCAGCTTGAGCAGCACACTCTTGCCCACGCCCGCGGGGCCCAGCAGGATCCGCATCTCGCCCGTGTGTACCTGGAAAGAAATGTTCTCCAGCACCGGCTTCTGTTCGAAGCCGATGGACACATCTTCGAAGACCACGACCGGTTCAGCGCCGGCGGCGGGAGCTGACGTGGGGGTTGCTCCGTTGCCGCCTGTTCCGTTGCCGGCGTCATTCATGCCTGCATTTCCGCTCACCTGTTTTACCGCCCGAAGATGCCGATCATGAAGCGGCTGATCATAAAGTCGCAGACGATGATCAGGATCGACGACCAGACCACGGCCTGCGTGGTGGAGCGGCCGACGCCCTGCGTTCCGCCGCGCGTCCTCATGCCGTAGAAGCAGCCGATGGTGGCGATGATGAAGCCAAAGAAAATCGGCTTGACCAGGCCCTGCAGGACGTCGGGATATTCGAGCGACTGATAGGAGGTGTGGAAGTACTGCGAACTGTCCTGCCCCAGCATGAAGACCGAGACGAAGCCGCCGCCGCTGATGCCCACCGCGTCGGAGATGATGACGAGGAAGAAGAGCATGACGACGGTGGCGACGATGCGCGGCATGACGAGCTTCTTCAGCGGATCGGTGCCCAGCGCGCGCATGGCGTCGATCTGCTCGGTCACCATCATCGAGCCCAGCTCGCTGGCCATGCCCGAGGCGTTGCGGCCCGAGACCATCAGCGCCGTGACCACCGGCCCGATCTCCTTGATCATCGAGAAGCTGACGAGCTGACCGGTGAACGCCGCCGCGCCGAACTGCGTCAGCGTGGCTGCGGACTGCAGCGCCAGCACGCCGCCCAGAAAGAATCCGGTGAGGATGACGATGGGCAGCGACCCGACGCCAATGATGTCGGCCTGCATATAAATGTCGGAGCGATAAAAAGGCCGCCGGAACAGATCGCTGACGGCCCGCGCCGAGAGCAACGCGTAGTCCTGGAGGGCGAGGACGCCTCGTTTGGCGGCAGCGTCGATGGTCTCGAGGGCCATGCCTGGTTTATATCAATCCGCTATGCAAATCCGTTGGGGGATCGGATGCCGAACAAGGACGATCCGCTCCGAAACTTGAGCGTAGCACAGGGCAGATGACAGGACTGGCAGGTTAGGCTCTAACCCCCGCTGCGATGATGAGTGCCGGATGAACGAGGCGAGCACAACGATCTGTCGTTTTAGGCTCGTGGGAGCTGGGGGAGTGTATCGAAGTGCGCGTCGCGCGCACACAGCGTTAGCGAATGCTGCAAAACCAGGGCCGCAATCCACATGTCATGGGTCGGGATCGGTGTTCCTTGCCTGCGCAGTTGCCGGTACACGCTCGCGTAGTGATGCGTGGTCTGCTCGTCGGCATAAATTACGTCGACTTCTGGTTGGAGAAGAAATCGCCGGAGCGTGGCTTCATTTTGTGCAGTTTTGGTGCCGAGAGAGAACCCTGCGCGTAATTCGGCCAGCACGATGAAGGGAAGCCAAACTTCGTCGGCCGATTCGACGACTTCCATGACATCGGCGTTACCGCGAGAAAGATCGGTATAGCGGTTCGTGTCGAGAGCCACCCTCACCGCCAGAGGTCCTCATCGACTTTGTCCTGTGCAGCGATCGCCTCGTCGAACGCGGGATCCTCCTGCCACGTACCGGCCATGAACCGAAGATCTCTTTTCCGGATACGCTCGCCTTTGACGCCGGCGCCTCGAGCCAGCGCCTCGATCGCGACGTCGTTCAGGCTCTTGCCCTGTTCCTGCGCGCGACGGCGCAATTCGGCATCAAGGGAACCAGGCACATTTCGAATCGTGTACTGCATGCATTTAGTGTAGGCTGTGCAGGCATTACGTGCAAGCGGACCTTGGTCCCGAACCGCTTATCGTTAACCGGTTCATAGCTAACCGCTTTTCAGCTGACTGGCTTTTTGCTGACCGCTTCCTCACTGCCTGTGCAAATCCCCCTTGCTCCTCCTCCGTCGAATAGGCGAAGATAAGGCGAAAGTACTACTGTATGCCCTCCGCCGCCCACCTCCGCCAGCAGATTGAAGCTGCCCTCGCCGACCGCATCCCCTCTGCGCTCACCCCGCCTCCGCGTGTCCTCCGTCCAACAGCCCCCACCGGCATTCCCGCTCTCGACGACGCTCTCCAGGGCGGCCTTCCCATCGGCGCCATCACCGAGCTCACCGGGCCCGAGTGCTCCGGTCGGACATCCCTGGCCCTCTCCTTCCTCGCGTGTCTGACAAACGACAACCGCGTCTGCGCCTGGGTCGACGTGTCGGACACGCTTCACCCCGAGTCCGCCGCTGCTGCCGGCATCGATCTCAACCGCCTCCTCTGGATCCGCTGTGGCCCCGAACCCGAACAACTCACCTTCCCTGGCATGTCCGACAATGCGTCTGACACGTCCCTTGAAAAGCAGCGACCGGCGGTTCACAACGAATTGGCTGCCACAAAACCGCAGCCGTCTTTCACGGATCGAAACAGTCCGCCGATCCGCCACGACTACCTGGTCCCGCGCTGTTCCGAGCCGGTGCCAAAAGTCCGACGCCAAAGCAGGGAAGTCGTCCCAAAGGTGCTGCATGTCGAACACGGCCCAAACTCTAAACTCCAAACTCTAAACTCTGCTTACCGGCACCCCCGCAAACCNNACCTGGTTCCGCTACCGCGCCGCTGGCGAACGCACCCATGCCAGCGTTCTCCTTCTTACCCAGCACCCCTGCTCAAAAAGCAGCGCCGGCCTCGTCCTTCACTGCCAGCCCAGCCAGGTCGATCCTGAAGCCACCACTGTCTTCAACGGCGCCGAACACCGCGTCGAAATCGCGCGCGATCGCTTCGCCCGCGTCAGCAACCTCGTCAACTTCGGCAGCCGCAAGCCGCCGCAAAGCGACCACAGCATCCTCTGGACCAGCCGCACGCCCTGGTCTACTCACACCGAGAAAGCAGGCCGCCGATGACCCTCCCCCCGCTCTACGCCTGCCTCTACGTCCGCGAATTTCCCGCGCAGGCCATGCTGCGCCTCCGACCCAATTTAAAGAACACCCCCATCGTCATCCTCGAAGGAACGCAGCCGCGTCAGACAGTCTGCTCGTGCAACACGCGTGCCCGCGACATCGGCATTGACACCGGACTCACCCGCGCCGAACTCGACGTCTTCCCCGGTGTCACCCCTCTCCCGCGAGCGCACTCCGAAGAATCGAGCGCCCGCGCCGCCCTCCTCCAGTGCGCCGGCCGATTCTCCCCCCGTGTCGAATGTCTGACGCCGGATTCGAACCCTGCCGCCCAATCCAAATCGATGTCCGACAAATCCGGCCCCGTGTCCGACACCGCGTCCGACACGTATTCCTTCGCCGCCGTCCTCGACATCGCCGGTACCGAAAAGCTGCTTGGCTCTCCTCCGCAACTCGCCAAAAAACTCCTCGCCGCTGTCCGGGCCCTCAGCCTTCACGCCGCCATCGTCGTCAGCGCCAACATTGAAGCAGCCCTCTGCCTCGCCCGCAGCCTCACCCCCCGCACCGCCGCCTCTAACTCCTCACCCCTTTCCGGATGGTCCACCGCCGTCATCCCCACCGGTGAAGAAGCCACCGCGCTCGCCCCGCTCCCGCTCTCCGTCCTCCCCCTCACGCCCGAACCCGCCGAGACCCTCACCCGCTGGGGCATCTTCACCCTCGGCGCCCTCGCAGCCCTTCCTGAAAAAGAACTCATCGGCCGCCTCGGCCAGCCGGGCCGCCGCCTCCGCCAACTCGCTTGCGGAGAAGCCCCGCACCTCCTCGTCCCTGCCCCTCCGCCGCTCCTCCTCGAAGAACGCACCGAACTCGACGCC
>PMAM01000307.1:460-6896 GCA_003152595.1 Acidobacterium sp. | reverse complement strand
CCCATCCTCGCCGTCACCGTCACTGCCGACCCCGGATCCGTCAGCAAAGTCCAGCTCGGACTCTTCACCCCCCAACTCCCCGAGCCCGACCGCCTTGACGTCACCCTCGCCCGCATCCGCTCCATCGTCGGCGACCGCCGCGTCGGACGCGCCGTCCTCGAAGACACCCACCGTCCCGACTCCTTCCGCATGGAACCCTTCACGATCTCCGAAACCAGCCCCACAACCCAAACCGCCACCGCCACCCTCCCCGTGCCCCAGGATCAAATGCAGAACGAGGCCCACGCCGCGCGTCGCCGTCTCCGACCGCCTGAACCCATCGCCGTCACCCTGCGCGAGCGCCGCCCCGTCGCCTTCGTCTTCCGCAACCAGCGCTACACCGTCGAGCGCGCCTGGGGACCCTGGTTTTTCTCCGGCAACTGGTGGGGCATCGAATGCTGGTCTATCGAAAAGTGGGACCTCGTCGCCCGCTCCGACTCCGGCGTCATACTCAGCTGCGCCATCGCACGCAACCCTCTCCGCCCCGCCACCCTCAACGACTGGCGTCTGGAAGAACTCTATGACTGAATCCTACGTCGAGCTCCACGCCGCCAGCGCCTTCAGCTTCCTCGAAGGAGCCTCCCAGCCCGAGGACCTCCTTTCGCGCGCGATGGAACTCGAAATCCCCGCCGTCGCCCTCCTCGACCGCAACGGCTTCTACGGCTCCGCGCGCATGCACACCTCCGGCGAGCGCAACAGCATCCGCGCCCACGTAGGCGCCGAAATCTCCACCTCCGCATTCGGCCCCCGCCTCACACCAGCGCCCTGGATCCCCAACCAGCACCCAAACGAACCCGCCCGTCTTCCGCTCCTCTGCGCCTCGCGCATCGGCTACCAGAATCTCTGCCAGCTCATCACGCAGTTCAAAATGCGCGAGCCCACCAAAGCTGAAGGCGCTGCTACCCTCAACGATCTCGCTCAATATTCCGAAGGGCTCCTCTGCCTCACAGGCGGCGACGAAGGCCCGCTCGCCGCAGCGCTCACGGCAGGAGGCGAACCCGCTGCCCGCTCCCTGCTCGAACAACTCACAGCGCTCTACGGCCGCGACAACGTCGTCGTCGAGCTCCAGCGCCACCAACTCCACGACCAGGAAGCGCGCAATCAGGCCGCGCTCCGCCTCGCGCGCTCGCTCCAGCTCCCCATCGTCGCCACCAACGGCGTCCGCTACGCCACACCGCACGACCGCGAAGTCCTCGACGTCTTCACAGCAATACGTAACCACGTCGACCTCGACCACGCCGGACGCCTCCTCGCCACCAACAACCACCGCTACCTCCGCAGCGCCGCGGAAATGTCCGCTCTCTTTAGGGACCTCCCCGACGCCCTAGCCAACACGCGCGAAATTTCCCAGCGCCTCCAGTTCCAGCTCACCGACCTCGGCTACGAGTTCCCCCACTATCCCGTCCCCGACGGCGACACTATGGATAGCTTCCTCCGCAAGCGCGTGGATGAAGGCGTCAGCCTCCGCTACGGAGCGAAAAACAAACCCGACCTCCTCGCCCGCGCCCGCAAACAAATCGATCGCGAGCTCGCCCTCATCGCCAAACTCGGATTCGCCGGCTACTTCCTCATCGTTTGGGACATCGTCCGCTACTGCAAACAGCACGACATCCTCATCCAGGGCCGCGGCTCGGCCGCCAACTTCGCCGTCTGCTACGCGCTCGAAATCACCGCCATCGACCCCATCGGCATGGACCTCCTCTTCGAGAGATTTCTGAATGAAAA
This sequence comes from Acidobacterium sp., assembly GCA_003152595.1. Lineage (GTDB taxonomy): Bacteria > Acidobacteriota > Terriglobia > Terriglobales > Acidobacteriaceae > Palsa-343. The sequence goes on along the minus strand of PMAM01000307.1, from coordinate 5,132 downwards.
TCGCGGCGAGTGGCCCGACATCGACCTCGACCTGCCCTCCGAAGAAAAACGCGAGCAGGCCATCCAGTACGTCTACCAGCGCTACGGCGAACTCGGCGCCGCCATGACCGCCAACGTCATCACCTATCGCGGCAAGTCCGCTGCTCGCGAGGTTGGCAAAGCTCTCGGCTTCGACCAGGAATCCCTCGGCCGCCTCACCTCGCTCGTCAGCCAATGGGAGTGGCGCGGCGAAAACGACACCATGGCCAACTCCTTCCACCACGCCGGCTTCGACGTCGCCCACCCGCGCATCGCCAAATACCTCCAGCTCTGCGTCCGCCTGCAGGACCTGCCGCGCCACCTCGGCCAGCACTCCGGCGGCATGGTCATCTGCCAGGGCCAGCTCAACCACGTCGTGCCGCTGGAGCGCGCCTCCATGCCCGGCCGCACCGTCATCCAGTGGGACAAGGAAGACTGCGCCGACCTCGGCATCGTCAAAGTCGACCTCCTCGGCCTCGGCATGATGGCCGTCCTCAAGGACTGCCTCACGCTCATCCCACAGCACTACGGTGACCCCATCGACATCGCGCACCTCCCCGAAGACCCGGAAGTCTACAAAGTCGTCCAGCGCGCAGACACCGTTGGCATGTTCCAGATTGAAAGCCGCGCGCAAATGGCCTCGCTCCCGCGCAACTGTCCCGACCACTTCTACGACCTCGTCGTCCAGGTCGCCATCATTCGCCCCGGCCCCATCGTCGGAAAAATGATGCACCCCTACATGCGCCGCCGCCAGGGCAGGGAAGCGATCACCTACCCGCACCCCTCACTGGAGCCCGTGCTCAAGCGGACTTTGGGTGTGCCGTTGTTTCAGGAACAGCTTTTGCGCATTGCTATGACCGTCGCCAACTTCACCGGAGCGGAAGCCGAGGAGTTGCGCCGCGCTGTCGGCATGCGCCGCTCCTGGCAACGCATGAAGGACCTCGAGGTCAAACTCCGCGCCGGCATGACCGCCAACAACATCCCCGCAAAAACGCAGGACGAAATCGTCCAGGCCATTAGCTCCTTCGCGCTCTATGGATTCCCCGAGTCCCACGCCGCCAGCTTCGCCCTCATCGCGTACGCATCGGCCTATTTCAAGGTGAAATACCTTGCCGCCTTCACTGCGGCGATCCTGAACAACCAGCCCATGGGCTTCTATGCGCCCGCCGTATTAGTCAAAGACGCCCAACGCCACGGCCTGAAAGTCCGCCCCATCGACATCCAGGTTTCGGACTGGGCGTGCACCGTCGAGCACGAAGAAGCCGGGAGCCGGGAGCTGGGAGCTGGGAGCCCAACTCTCCGCCTGGGATTGGGCTACGCGCGCGGACTCCGCCAGCAAGTCGGCGAGGCCATAGCTGAAGAACGCCGCCAACGCGGCCCGTTTCGTTCCGTCGATGAGCTTGCGTTGCGCGTGCCGGGTCTCAACAAAAAAGAAATAACGTTGCTCGCCAACATCGGAGCCCTCAACAACGTCGCCGGCATTGGCCATCGCCGCGACGCGCTTTGGCAGGTCGAGCGCGCAGGCAAACCCGAAGGCCCGCTCCTCACCCACACCGGAGCGCTCCTGGCCGATCCCCCCGACCCCTCACCCCTCGCGCAAATGACCCCCGAAGAGCGTCTTGTCGCCGACTATTCCGGCACGGGCCTCACCACCGGCCGCCATCCCATGAGCTACCGCCGCGCCGAGCTCCGCGCGCAGAAGGTCCTCACCGCCGAAGACCTCCGCACCCGCCGCGACGGCGAATGGGTTCGCGCCGCAGGCTGCATCATCGCCCGCCAGAGGCCGGGTACCGCAAAGGGCTTCGTCTTTCTCTCCATGGAAGACGAGACCGGCATCGCCAACATCATCATCACGCCGCAGATGTACGAACAGAACCAGGTCACCGTCACCCGCGCCCGCTTCTTATTAGTAGAAGGCCCGCTGCAAAACCAGGACAACGTAGTCCACGTCAAAGCCGCCCGCCTAACCCCGCTCAGCGACAACGCCGTAGAAATCCGCTCCCACGACTTTCACTAAAATAATGTGATCATTAGTGTAGCCGATAAGCTACAATAATACCGTGATCGAAATTCGGGAGACGGTAACCTTCTCCTCGTGGCTTCGAGCCCTGCGTGACTCTCAGGCCCGAGCGAAAATCGCCGCCCGAGTTCGGCGCCTCGCCTTCGGCAATCCAGGCGACGTCCGGCCTGTCGGCGAAGGCGTCAGCGAAATGCGGATTCACCACGGCCCCGGTTACCGCGTCTATTACATCCAGCGCGGCGCTGTCCTCATCATCCTGCTTTGTGGTGGAGACAAAAGCACGCAGGACCGAGACATCGCGGCAGCCAAACGGCTGGCAAAGGAGACAGAATGAGCAAAGTGAAAACCAAACCCTTCGATCCGGCGGAATACCTCGACGACAAAGAGTCCATTGCCGCCTACATGACCGAGGTCCTCGAAACAGGAGATCCGGCCTTCATCACCGACGCGCTCGGCGTCATCGCCCGCGCCAGCGGCATGACTGAGGTTGCCCGCGAAGCCGGCGTCTCGCGCGAGAGTCTCTATCGCGCCCTCAGCGCCGACGGCAACCCCGAATTCGCCACCGTCCTCCGCGTCGTCCACGCCCTGGGACTCCGCCTCTACGCCGCCCCGGCCAGCCGTGAACCCGCCGCTTGAACTAACCCAACTCCTCGCTCGCCACCACCTTCACCCCGGCCCTCCCAAACACCGCCTCCATCCTTGCCACCGAACCCTCCACATCAATGGGCCGGCAAGCATCCTTGATCACCAGCGCCTCGAACCCGCATCGCCGCGCATCGAGCGCCGAGAACCCAACGCAATAATCAAACGCGAGCCCCGCAAAGAACATCCGTTCCAGCCCGCGCTCCCGGCAATACCCGGCGAGGCCCGTCGGCGTCGAATGGTCGTTCTCAAAAAACGCAGAGTAGGAATCGATCTCCTTCCGAAACCCCTTCCGCAGAATCAGCTCGGCGCGCTCCAGCCGCAGCTCCGGATGAATTTCTGCTCCTCGCGTCCCCTGAACGCAGTGATCCGGCCACAAGCGCTGCTCCTCGCCGCCTATCAGAACCACATCGCCCGGCTTCTTTCTGGCATAGCTCGACGCAAACGAGCAGTGCCCCTTCGGATGCCAGTCCTGGGTCAGAACAATGTGTCCGAAAGCAGGCGCGATCCGATGAATCACCGGAATCACCACATCGCCCTCCGGCACTGCGAGCGCTCCGCCCGGACAGAAATCGTTCTGCACATCCACCACGATGAGCGCGTCGCGACTCGTAAGCTCCATCCAGCGATTATCGCCCGCGCCTGGTTCTGGAGACCCGACCTGCAACTTGGTGCTACAACGGAAGGCAGCACGCCATGCCCCTCCGAAACCGCATCCCGACCGCGCTCCTGCTGTTCTGTTGCGCCGCGCTCGTCGCGCAAAACCCGACGCCTGCGCAAAAACCAGCCCCCAAAACGGCTGCACCAAAAGATGTGCAATCGCCCGCGAGCCCGGCCCAACCGCCCGCCCCCGAATACACCGACCCCTGCGCGGCCCACGCCATGACCGTCGACTTCGACACCTGCTACGCCGATCAGTTCAAGCTCACCGACCAGGACCTGAACCACCTTTACCGCAACACGCTGCTCGCCTTCGAAGCCGACATCGCGGATGCCAACAAGCGAGGCGACCAAAGCCAGCTCAGCTACGATGCCGTCGCGATCGCCGACCTCAAAGCCGCCCAGGCCGCCTGGATCAAATACCGCGACCTCCACTGCACCGCCGCCGGTCAGCAACTCCAGGGCGGATCGATCCAGCCCATCGTGGTCAACAAGTGCATGATCCTCGTCACGCGCCACCGCATCGACGAGATGCGCGCAGCCTACGAAATCGGCGGCCGCAACCTCGAGTAGCAGCTACTTGAGCTTCCGGTTGAAGAAGTCCGCGCTCAGCTGATACGCCGTGATCCACGACCGATGCAGCAGGAACCCGTGGATTTCATCCGGAAACACGTGCTCCTCAAACGGCGTCCCCTGCGCCCGCAACGCCGCCGCCAATCGCACCGTCTGCGAGAATTGCACGTTGCGATCATCGTCCCCCTGGATCAGCAGCACCGGCGACCGCCAATCCTTCACCGTCGCCAGCGGCGAAGACTCCCACGCGATCCGCGCTGCCTGCTGGTCCGCATTCGGGTCGTACTTCGGCGCCCAGTTCTCCAGTTCCAGATTCCAGTCGTGCACGCCGTGAAAATCCACGCCCGCCGCAAACATATCCGAGGCCCGTGCCAGCGCAAGCCCCGTCAGATACCCGCCATAACTGTCGCCCCACACGCCGATATGCGCGCCATCCACATCCGCCCGCCCACGCAGATACAACCCCGCGCCCTGCACGTCGTTAAACTCGCTCGCCCCCGCCGCTCCATAATTCAGCGCCTCGCGAAAATCCAGCCCATACCCAATCCCGCTGCGATAGTTCACCGACAGCACAATGTACCCAAGGCTCGCAAGATACTGATTCATCCCGTAAGCATTCGAGTAGTAATCCATGTAATGCCAGCCCAGCAGCATCTGCCGCCGCGACCCTCCATGGAAAAACACAATCGCCGGATGCTTCTTTCCATCGCTCGCCGACGCAGGCAGAAACAGCTGTCCGTGAATCTTCATCCCATCCGC
>PMAM01000307.1:0-442 GCA_003152595.1 Acidobacterium sp. | reverse complement strand
TGGCGCAACCGCCGGAATCATCTCGAGGCCCTCCCCATGCGTCAGCGCACGTGGCGATCCGCCATCCGCCGCCACCTGCCAAAGATGCCGCCGATCAATGTCATCCTGATTCGACGAATAGACAAGCGTCCGCCGGTCCTTGCTGAACGCAACGTAATCCACCTCGAAGCTGCCCGGCGTCAGCTCTGTCGCTTCGCCGCCGCTGGCCGCAACCGAGTAAAGATGCACCCACCCATCGCCCTCCCACGGAAAAACAATGTGACCCCCTGCGCTCCAGAAAAGCTGCTGCTCCGACTCCATCTCGTGAAACACGCTCCCCTGGCCCTTATGCGCGCTCCAAATCGTGCGCCCTTCGCCCGTCTTCACATCCGCAACCACAAGCGACCACGGCTGCGCCTCGCGCCGCGGCTTGAAATCAATCCCCGACGTATCCGGCGGAATC
>PMAM01000050.1:318-7954 GCA_003152595.1 Acidobacterium sp. | reverse complement strand
CGCGCACGACGTATGTGGCGGGGGTGCTGAACATCAACGAGCCGCTGGCGCAGGAACTGGGCGAGTACACGAGTTAGAGCAAGCAGGAAGCAGGAAGTAAGAAGTAAGAAGCAGGAAGCAGGAAGTAGGAAGCAGGAAGCAGCGGTTAGTCCTATAGAGGAAGCCTGGCAGGTCGGCGGGCGAAGTTCAGAGGAATCGGAGAAGGCAAAGAGACGATGGCGACGAAAGACGCACCCGTCAACAATCCGATGATCGACCCGGTCACGGAAGAATACCGGGTTATCGCGCCGGGGCACACATTCAAGTCGGTGACCGAAGAGGTGTCGCGGATCGTGCTGACCAGCCACACGCCGCTGGGATGGTGGTTCGCCGTTCTGGTTGCAGGGTCGGTGGCCGGCATGCTGCTGACCGCGGTGACGTGGTTGTTCCTGGAGGGCGTCGGAATCTGGGGCATCACGATTCCGGTGGCGTGGGGCTTCGCGATTATCAACTTTGTGTGGTGGATCGGTATCGGCCATGCAGGGACGCTGATCTCGGCGATTCTGCTTCTGTTCAAGCAGGGCTGGCGCAACTCGATCAACCGTTTCGCCGAGGCGATGACGATTTTCGCGGTGGTTTGCGCCGGCATGTTCCCGCTGATCCACATGGGCCGTCCGTGGCTGGGGTACTGGCTGTTCCCGTATCCGAGCACGATGAACTACTGGCCGCAGTTCCGGTCGCCGCTTGTGTGGGATGTGTTCGCGGTTTCGACGTACGCGACGATCTCGGTGGTGTTCTGGTACATCGGGATGATTCCGGACCTGGGGACGCTGCGCGACCGGTCGCAGTCGAAGTTCGGGCAGTTCTTCTACGGGCTGCTGGCGGTGGGCTGGCGCGGTTCGGTGCGGCACTGGGTGCGGTATGAAACAGCTTCGCTGCTGCTGGCCGGTCTGGCGACGCCGCTGGTACTTTCGGTGCACTCGGTGATCAGCCTCGACTTCTCTGTGGCGCTGATGCCGGGCTGGCACACGACGATTTTCCCCCCGTACTTCGTCGCCGGCGCCATTTATTCCGGATTCGCGATGGTGCTGACGCTGGCGATTCCGATCCGCAGGTTCTATCACCTGGAAGACCTGATCACAATCCGGCACATCGACAACATGGGCAAGGTCATGCTGGCGACGGGAATGATCGTGGCTTACGGCTACTCCACCGAAGTGTTCATGAGCTGGTATTCGGCCAGCCACTGGGAATACTTCATGATGTGGAACCGCATGTTCGGTCCCATGGGGTGGTCGTACTGGGTGCTGATCACGTGCAACATCGCGCTGCCGCAGCTGATGTGGCTGCGCAAGTTCCGGGTGAACGTGGGGCTGATGTTCCTGATGTCGCTGATCGTGAACACGGGGATGTGGTTTGAGCGCTTCGTGATCGTGGTGACGAGTCTGACGCGCGACTATCTGCCCTCGTCGTGGGGAACGTATCGAGCGACGAAATGGGACTACATGACATTTGTGGGAACGCTGGGGCTGTTCACGTTCCTGTTCCTGCTCTTTGTGCGCTTCCTGCCCATGATCCCGATGTCGGAGCTGCGGATGATGCTGCCGCAGGCGAAGTTGAAAGAGGTTCATGGAGAACCTCTTCCGGAGGCAGGTGACTGATGCCACTTCCTGAGGGAACGTACGGACTGATGGCGGAATTTGAGACGCCGACGCAGCTGGTGCGGGCGGCGAAGGCGGCGCACGGCGCCGGGTATCGGCGGATGGATTGCTATACGCCGTATCCGGTGGAAGAGGCGGCGGAGGCGATCGGATTCCATCGCGACGAGGTTTCGCTGGTGTGCCTGATCGGCGGTTTGCTGGGACTGGCGGCCATGTTCACGCTCGAGACATGGATTTCGGTGTGGGCCTATCCGGTGAATGTCGCTGGACGGCCCTACTATTCGTGGCCAGCCTTCGTGGTGCCGGCGTACGAGTGGACGATTCTGTGGGCGGGGCTTTCGGCAGCATTCGGAATGCTGGCGCTTTGCGGATTGCCAAAGCCGTATCACCCAGTGTTCAACGCGCCGAATTTCCGCAGCGGAGCGACGACCGACAAGTTTTTCCTGTGTCTGGAGGCGACGGATCCGAAGTTCGATACGACGGAGACGCGGAGCTTCCTGGAAAAGCAGGCGCCGTTATCGGTGGTGGAGGTGGAGTATTAACGCAGCGGTCAGGAGTCAGCGGTCAGCAGTCAGCGAGGCCAGGACTTTGTCCGCAGTGTGGCTGAGGCGCGCGGGCCTGGGGCTCGGGATGGGCGTGCTGTTGTTTGCCGCCGGATGCCGGCAGGATATGCAGAACCAGCCGAGGATGTTTCCGCAGCGCGGNNGGGCTGATGAACGGCAAGGAAGCGGACATGATGCCGTTTCCGGCGACGATGACGGTGCTGGCGCGCGGGCAGGAACGCTTCAATGTGTACTGCACGCCGTGCCACTCGCGGGTGGGCAACGGCGCGGGGATGATCGTGCAGCGCGGATATAAGCCAGCGGGCAATTTCCACGATGCGAAGCGGCTGTCGGAACCGCTGAGCCACTACTTTTACGTGATGACGAACGGCTACGGTGCGATGCCGGACTACAAGGCGCAGGTGACGCCGGAAGATCGCTGGGCGATTGCGGCGTACATTCGGGCGCTGCAACTCAGCCAGAATGCGACGGTCAGCGATGTGCCGCCGGGTATGCAGGTGGAAAGCCTGAGCTCGATCGCGCAGAAGGAAGGAGATCCGGCGAGTTATGCGGGGCCGTGGCCTATGCCGTCAACAGCCGTGACCGCGAGGCCGCAGACGGGGATTGCGGCAGGCGCGCCGGCTCAGGCGCCGGGGCCGAATGCAGCGACTGTGCCCACGGGGAAGAGCACGACAGGCGCCACGAAAACGCCGCCAGCAAGGCCGTCAGGAGCGCAGCAATAATGGCGAACGATTCGTTCAGCAAGGGATTGACCAGCGCAACCGGGGCGCCGGCATTCGTGGACCTGTGGCGGCGGCGCGCGCTGCGCGTGGGACTGGTTCTCGCGGTTGTGGCGGTCGTGATTGCGTTGCTCGCGCAGAGATTCGACCAGCCGGCGCTGGGCTGGGAGCATTTTCTGCGGGCGTGGCTGGAGGGGTTTGTCGGTTGCTTCGGGTTCTGCCTGGGCGGCATGGCGCTGCTGATGGTGCAGTACCTCTCGGGAGGCAAATGGGGACTCATCGTTCGGCGTCCGCTGGAAGCCATGACGCGGACCTGGCCGTTGATCGTGCTGATGTGGATCCCGGTGGCGGTGCTGGGAGCGTCGTACGGGAAGCTCTATCCGTGGGCGAAGTATGCGGATTGGGCCGATGCGCTGAAGAGCGGCGCGATCTCAGCGGACATGGCGCATGCGATCCACTGGAAGCAGCCGATGCTGAACACGACCAACTTCTATTGGGTTTCGCTCGTATGCTTTGCGATTTTCGCGGGCTACATCCTTCTGCTCAATCGCTGGTCGCTGAAGCGGGACGCCGATCCTGAGCCAAGGGTCGGATACTGGCGCACAAAGTTTGAGAACCTGAGCGGCTTTGGCGTGGTGCTGTATGCGGCGCTGCTGTTCATCCTGGTCATCTACTGGGTGATGTCGCTGGATCCGACGTGGTACTCGACGATTTACGGGTTCCAGTATCTGGTGGGGCAGGCCTTCATGGTGCTGCCGCTGGCGATCCTCACGCTGATCGGGTTGTCGAAGGCGGAGCCGATCAAGAGCACGCTGCGAGTGATCGAGCAGCACGACCTGGGCAAACTGTGCTTCGCGCTGGTGATGCTGAATATCTACTTTGCCTTCGCATCGTTCCTGATTATCTGGTCGGGTAACTCGCCGGAAGAGATTCCCTGGTATCTGGATCGCATTCGCGGCGGGTGGGGCGTGATCGCGACCCTGGACGTGATCTTCCACTGGGTGATTCCTTTCAGCATGCTGCTGTCGCGCGATCTGAAGCGAATCCAGAGCCGGCTTTCGGTGGTGAGCTGCATCATGATCTTCGCCGGCTTCTGGGATCTGTTCTGGCTGATCGAGCCGAACTTCAAAGACGCCGCGCGAAACCTGCACTTCAGCTGGGGAATTCTGGAATACATCTTTGTGCCGGGGGCGTTGTTCTGCTTCTGGCTGGTGAATTACTTCACGGAGCTGAAGAAGCGTCCGCTGATTGCCACTAACGATCCGCACCTTGCGGAGATACTGGATCACGACTATGTCCATGCATAACCCGGAGAGCGGGCAGAACCGCGAGAACCTCGACCCCAAGGCGCATCTGGACGAGGCGTCGGTACGGGAAGGCTACGAAGTCACCGATGCGAATACCGGCGGGATCATTGTTTTCCTGGTGGGGCTGTTTCTTTCGGTTGGCGTGTTCTTCGTGTTTTGCTTCGGCATGGGGAAGGTGATCAACAGCGGACTGGATCGCGCCGACGGCCCCACGAACAAGTGGAACGCGCCGAACCAGATCGCTCCGCGCAAGGCAATCCAGTCGAACCCGGCGCTGGAGCAGGAGCAACTGGCGAAGCTGACGCAGCAGTTTCCCACTCCACGGCTGGAGCTGGACGACGGCAATCAGGATCTGGCAGATCTGCACGAGCGCGAGGACCTGCTGCTGAACTACTACAGCTGGGTGGATAAACCGGGCGGTGAGGTTCGGATTCCGATCGAACGGGCGATGGAGCTGATCGCACAGCACGGGCTGCCGGTAGCGCCAGTCCCGCAGCATCAGGCGCTGATGTTTGGGGACTCGCAGCCGCAGGTGCAGATGCCGCTGACGGATGGATTTGCGCGGACCGGCTACGAGCAGGAGCTGCATGGTGGGCCGGCTGAGGCGGGTGAACAGACTTCGTCGAAGGCGAATAACCAGTAAGAGCAGGGAACGAGTTACAGGTTACAGATGACGATGCATCTGACCAGGACAAAGCGGCGGGGACCGAGGACAGCGATTCTATCGCTCGGATGCCTGCTTGCGCTTTCATGCGCCCTGCCTGCTTCTGCGCAGAGCCAGTGGTTTGGTTTCGAGAAGCCGGGAACGCCGGCCGATCAGCAGCCGCTGCTGCTGAAGAAGATCAGCATCCAGCAGAAGCTGAATACGCAGTTGCCGCTGAATCTCGAGTTCCGCGATGAGACGGGCAAGGTGGTTCATCTGGGTGACTACTTCGGACAGAAGCCGGTCATTCTGTCGCTGGTCTACTACCAGTGCAAGATTCTTTGTCCTGAGGAGATCGATGGACTGACGGGCGCGCTGGAGATGCTGAAGTTCAATCCGGGCAAAGATTTCAACGTCGTGCTGGTGAGCATCGATTCAACAGAAACGCCCGCGATTGCGGCGCGCGAAAAGGCGTTCTACATGAAACGCTTTGGCCGCCCGCAGGACGACAATGGCTGGCATTTCCTCACAGGGCAGGAGCCGGCGATTCGCGCTCTGGCAACCGCGGTGGGATTCGGCTATGTGCCGATGCAGGGGCCGGACGGCAAGATGACGCAGTTTGCGCATGCCAGCGCGATCGAGCTGGTGACGCCGGAAGGGCGGCTGGCGCAGTACTACCTGGGCGTGGAGTTTTCGCCGAAGGATCTGCAACTGGGGCTGGTGGAAGCCTCGCACGGGAAGATCGGATCGGTCGTGGATAATCTGCTGACTTATTGCTACCAGTACGATCCGACGGCGAACCGGCACACGCTGATGTACATTCGCATCTTCCAGCTGGGCTGGATCCTGACGGTGCTGGCTCTGGGGATTTTTATGGTGGTGAACTTCCGGCGCGACATACGGCAGGCGCGCGAAGAGAAAACGCAATGGGTGAACGGATAGACGATGCATTTAAGTCCGGTACTTTGGCAATTTTTAATTAAGTGGCTCACGTACTTCGCGATCTTCCCGCCGGAAGCCTCGAACATCGCGCCATACGCCGATGCGCTTTATTTCTTTCTGGTAGCGATCTCGGTTGTGGGGCTGGGCATTGTCGCGTTGCTGGTGGTCACGTTCTCCATCCGGTACCGGCGCGACGTGCATCCGGTGGCCACGCCCATTGAAGGATCGACACTGCTGGAGGCGACCTGGACCATTATTCCTCTCATCCTGTTCATGATCTGCTTCGTTTGGGGCGCGCTGCTGTACTTCCGGGTGTACAGTCCGCCGCCGAACGCAATGAACATCTATGTGGTGGGCAAGCAGTGGATGTGGAAGGTGGAGCATCCGGGAGGGCAGCATGAGATCAATGCGCTGCACATTCCGATCAACAAGCCGATCCAGATCACGCTGATTTCGCAGGATGTGTTCCACAGCTTCTCGATTCCGGCCTTCCGCGTGAAGCGCGAGGCGATTCCAGGCCGTTACAACACGGAGTGGTTCGAGGCCACGACGCCGGGAACGTATCACATCTTCTGCACGCAATACTGCGGCACGCTGCACTCGCAGATGATCGGCGAAGTGACGGCGATGACGGCGGAGGACTACGAGGCGTGGGCTGCAGAATCGACGAGCGGCCAGTCGCTGGCGCAGAACGGGGAACGGCTGTTTGCGAGCCTCGGCTGCAATTCGTGCCACAACAGCGGGCCGAACGCGCATGGGCCGAATCTCGCGGGGATTTACGGTGCGCATCTGCAGCTGAAGAACGGGCAATTTGTCACAGTGGACGATGCCTTTTTGCGCGATACGATTCTGAACCCGACGATGCACGAGGTTGCGGGGTACGCGCCCATCATGCCGACCTATCAGGGACAGGTCAGCGAAGAAGGGCTGATTGATCTTGTGGAGTATATCCGGCAGCTGAATTCGCAGTACCGGATCGAGCAGACGATCGACAACAGCGCAGCGCAGCCCATTCAGACAGGCGCTACGCCGCCGGGGACATCGGCTCCGGCGCTTCCACCAGGGACGGTGAAGCCATGAGCACAATCGTTACACTGCCGGACCAGTCGACAGCCAGGCTGCCAAAGGTCTCGTATCTGAACCAGGAGTACGGCCTGAAGAGCTGGCTGCTGACCGGCGACCACAAGCGGATCGCGATGCTGTATCTGATCTCGATCACGTTCTTCTTCTNNATCGGCGGCGCGATGGCGGCGCTGATCCGGATGGAGCTGCTGACGCCGCCCAGCGATCTGCTGGCCGCCGACACCTATAACAAGGTGTTTACGGCGCACGGCATCATCATGGTGTTCTTTTTTCTGGTGCCGTCGGTGCCGGCGACGATCGGCAACTTCGTCATCCCGATCATGGTTGGGGCGAAGGACCTCGCCTTCCCGAAGATCAACCTGCTGAGCTGGTACCTGTATGTCGTGGCGGGCACGATGATGATCTGCGTGCTGACGTTCGGCGGCGTGGATACGGGCTGGACCTTCACGACACCGCTGAGCACGCACTATCTCAATACACATGTGGTGACAGCAGGGCTGGCTGTATTCGTGGCTGGATTCAGCTCGATCTTTACGGGGCTGAACTTTATCGTCACGATTCACCGCATGCGCGCGCCGGGGATGACGTGGTTCCGGCTGCCGTTGTTCGTGTGGTCGCACTACGCAGCGTCCATCCTGATGGTGCTGGGCACGCCGGTTCTGGCCATCACGCTGACTCTGGTGGTTCTGGAGCGGACGATCGGGATCGGTGTCTTCGATCCGACCAAGGGCGGCGACCC
>PMAM01000050.1:0-269 GCA_003152595.1 Acidobacterium sp. | reverse complement strand
CTCGGCGCTGGTGTTTTCGCTGTTGACGATGCTGGTGGCGGTGCCTTCGGCGATCAAGATCTTCAACTGGTCGGCAACCTTATATAAGGGATCGATTACGTTCGAGACGCCGATGCTGTATGCGTTCGGGTTCATCGGGCTATTCACCATCGGCGGTCTGACGGGCGTATTCCTGGGGTCGATGGGGATGGACATCCACCTGACAGAGACGTACTTCATCGTGGCGCACTTCCACTTTGTGATGGTAGGCGGCATGCTGATGGCGTACC
>PMAM01000203.1:7571-7706 GCA_003152595.1 Acidobacterium sp. | reverse complement strand
CGGTGGACGAGGCGCTGGCCGGATACGCGACGAAGGTCGAGGTAACGATCCACGACGATAACTCGATCACGGTGGTGGACGACGGGCGCGGGATTCCTGTGGACGAGATGACGCTCGATAACGGCGAGAAGATGC
>PMAM01000203.1:0-7556 GCA_003152595.1 Acidobacterium sp. | reverse complement strand
GTGAGCTGCGTGAACGCGCTGAGCGAGGAGTTCGAGGTAGAGATCTGGCGACCGGAAAAGCCGGGCGATGCGAGTCACACGTACGAGCAGAGCTACTCGAAGGGTGCTCCGACGACGAAGCTGAAGCAGACGGGGACGNNACTACGACACGCTGGCGCAGCGACTGCGGGAGCTGGCGTTCCTGAACAAGGGGCTGACGATTACGCTGACCGACGAGCGGATCACGGATCCGAAGACGGGCGAGGCGAAGCGGACGGAGTTCAAATATGCGGGCGGGATCGCGGAGTTCATCAAGCACCTGAACCGCGGCAAGCAGGTGCTGCACGACAAGCCGATTGTGATGGAAGGGCTGCGCGATGACGTGGATATGGAGATCGCGCTGCAGTACAACGATGGCTACTCGGAGACGGTGTTCTGTTTTGCGAACAACATTAATACGGTGGATGGCGGGACGCATCTGTCGGGGTTCCGGACGGCGCTGACGCGGACGATCAATGCGGTTGGGCAGCAGCTGGGTCTGTTCAAGGATGTGAAGGAGAACCTGACCGGCGATGACGTGCGCGAGGGGCTGGTGGCGGTGATCAGCGTGAAGCTGCCGCAGCCGCAGTTTGAAGGGCAGACGAAGGGGAAGCTGAACTCGGACATTGCGGGGACGGTGCAGGCGCTGGTGAACGAGAAGCTGGGCGCGTTTCTGGAGCAGAATCCGCCGGTGGCGCGGAAGATCATCAATAAGGCGATTGAGGCGGCGCGGGCGCGTGAAGCGGCGAGGAAGGCTCGCGATCTGACGCGGCGCAAGGGTGCTTTGGACGGCGGCGGTCTGCCGGGGAAATTGGCGGATTGCTCGGAACGGGATCCTGGGCGATGCGAGCTGTATCTGGTCGAGGGCGAGAGCGCAGGCGGGACGGCGAAGCAGGGGCGGGATCGCCGGTTCCAGGCGATTCTGCCGCTGAAGGGCAAGATTCTGAACGTGGAGAAGGCGCGCTACGACAAGATGCTGGGGCACGAGGAAATCCGCGCGATGATTACGGCGCTGGGGACGGGCATTGGCAAGGACGACTTCGACGCGACGAAGCTGAGGTACGGGAAGATCATTTTGATGACCGACGCCGACGTGGACGGGTCGCACATCCGGACGCTGCTGCTGACGTTCTTCTTCCGGCACATGCAGGAGCTGATCAAGCGGAGCAACGTGTATATTGCGCAGCCGCCGCTGTACAAGATCAAGAAGGGGCGGTTCGAGCAGTACATCAAGGATGACCGCGACTTTGTGAAGGTGATGGTGAAGCGCGCGGCCGAGGGAATGATCATCCGCTACGGCGAGGGCGCGGCGAAGCTGGAAGGAGCGGCACTGACGAAGTTCATGGGGCAGCTGAACGAGTATCTCGGGTTCTTCGATAAGGTGAACACGCGGCTGCGCAATGAGGAAGTGACGAACCAGCTGGCGCACGCGGAGCTGACGAAGCGGGTGGACTTCGAGTCGGAGACGAAGCTGCAGGGGCTCTACAAGGAGCTGGAGAAGATCGCGAAGAAGTATCAGTTCAAGGCGCTGCACAAGCCGGTGCAGGATGAAGAGCATCAGACCTGGTCGCTGGGCTTCATGGATGCGCAGGGCGCGGAGCGGCGGATTGACTGGCTGCTGGCGTCAACGCCGGAGTATCGGCAGATGATGTCGAAGCACGGGCAGATCAAAGAACTGCTGGAGCCGCCGTTTGTGGTGGAGTATGCCGCGAAAGCGGCGGAGAAGGCCGGGGTCGGCGTGCCGGACGAGGAAGATGTGGGCGCGGAAGCCGAGGCCGAGACGAAGGGCGAGGCGGAGGCGGGCAAGCCGGCTCCGAAGCGCACGGGCAAGGCGAACCTGGAGCCGGTGGAGAAGCAGACGCCGCGGGAGCTGTTCGAGTACGTGATCGAGCAGGGGCGGCGCGACTACCAGGTGCAGCGGTATAAGGGTCTGGGCGAAATGACGGCGACGCAGTTGTGGGATACGACGATGAATCCGGAGCGGCGGACGCTGCTGCAGGTGAAGCTCGAGGACATTCTGCAGACCGAGGCCATCTTCACGACGCTGATGGGCGAGGATGTGGAGGCGCGGCGGAAGTTCATCGAAGACAATGCGCTGGATGTGAAGAACCTGGATATCTAAAGGCAGGGTTTAGGGGATAGAGTTTAGGGTTTAGAAAAGCGATGGCCCTCCGGGATGGAGGTACTCGGGAAGAATCCGCGGATTCTGAATTCAGGTCACTCGCCGCGGGAAATGTACACGACCTTGTGGGAGACGATTCGCGAAGGGCGGGAGTGGAGGGGCGAATTTCGAAACCGGAAGAAGAACGGTGAGCTGTATTGGGAGGCGGCGGCGATTTCGCCGATCACCGCCCCGGACGGCTCCATCAGCCATTTTCTTGCCATTAAGGAAAACATCACCGAGCGCCTCGCCCTGGAGGGAGAACTTCGCCAGGCCCAGAAGCTGGAGGCGATCGGGCAGATGGCCGCCGGGATTGCGCACGAGATCAACACGCCGATACAGTTTGTGGCCGACAACCTCACGTTCCTCGAGGACGCATGCTCGAGTATCTTCGGGCTGCTGGAGTCCTGCCGGCCAGGGGAGGGGAAATCTCTGTCTGAGGCTGAGGCGGCCCGAGCCCGGGCGGAGGCGGACTGCGATCTGGAGTTTCTGCGCGCCGAGGTACCGCAGGCGATCGAACAGAGTCTGGAGGGGACAAGGCGTGTGGCGACGATCGTGCGGGCGATGAAGGAGTTTTCCCATCCGGACGTGGCGGAGAAAACGTACTGCGATCTGAACCAGGGGATTGCGTCGACCCTTACGATTGCGCGCAGCGAATGGAAGGACGTCGCCGAGATGGCGTCGGACTTCGACGAAACGCTGCCCCCGGTGCTGTGCCATCCGGGCGAGATCAACCAGGTAGTGCTGAATCTGATTGTGAATGCCGCGCATGCTATTCGGGAGCGGCCTGAGAAGGCCGAAAAGGGACAGATTACTGTGCGCACGCGGCGGAGGGGGGAGTTTGCCGAGATCGCGGTGAGCGATACGGGACATGGGATTCCGGCCGACATTCAGGGGCGCATATTCGAGCCGTTCTTCACCACGCGAGAGGTTGGCTCTGGAACGGGGCTGGCGCTGGCGCACAGCGTGGTTGTGCGGAAACACGAGGGAAAGATCCGTCGCCTGTCTTCCCAATCCCAGCCAGACCATCTCGAACGCTTCCCATATTTCGAGGTTCTTCTCAAAACATCGCGTCTAAGCGGAACTTTCTTCTACGCTGAACCCGTAGCGTTCAGAACCTATCCAAATCTTCACTGAAGCGTGGCACGCTTTTCCTCGAGGAGATTTCGCCAGGGGATCAATCTTTCCCCCAGGCGCAGCCGATCCAGATACGCGGCGTCCACAACCGGCTTCTCTTTCCCGTCCTCTGCCGCATGCACCAGCGCATCGGCGCAGTGCACCGCTGTCACGGCCGAGAATTCCGATTCAAGCGCGCACGATGGGCAGTGATGGAGCGCCACCGCCTGCACCAGCGAGATGGGCAGTCCCCAGATGCTCATCAGATATCCACCCAGCTGCGCGTGAGAACAGCCCAGAATCTCGCTCTCCACCTGCTCCACCGATGCGTCATCGACGGCCTAGCCGAGTGAGCCGGGACGGGTTGGAGCTACTGCCAGGTGGCGCCAGCGTCGGTGGTCGTCCAGGTGGCACCGGTGTCGTCTTCAAGCGTGATCTTCTGCGGTGAGTCGACGCGGATGTGGACGATGGCGTGGGTGCGATCGGCGGTGGCGGGTAGCTGGACTTCGGTCCAGGTAAGGCCGTTGTCGGCGGAGTGGAAGAGGCGGAGGTGATCGCCGCCGGCCCAGACATCGGCGCCCCAGATGGAGACGACGCGGAAGTGCGCGTCGGACGCGATGGGAACGGGCATCCAGATGCTGGATTGGACGGAGCGCTCGAGACGACCGCGGTCGTTAATGCGGAAGCGAGGACGCGGTGTGGGGGCGGGGATGAATCCAGCGTCGGGATGCGTGGTCCGGAGAGCACCGAAGGCGGGGCTGGGCGCGACCTGAACGGATTCGGTGCTGGAGGCCGGGGCGGACGAGCGCGGGGCGGCTTTGGATTCGGCCATGGCGCTTCGGTACGCAGTGATTTGCGCCTGCATTTGTGCGTGGATTTGTGTCTGTTCGGCAGGGGGCGCGTTTTGCGCTCGTTGGGCAGATAGATCGCCCAAACTCACGCTGGAAGAGGCGCTGGCAACGGGCGCTGGCGGCGCAGGGGCGGCGGCGCCGACGCGGGCTTCTTCGGTTTGAAGGACCGGTGACGCGGCGGGCGCGTGTGCGGTGGTGCGCGAGTGTTTGGGTGCTGCGGGGGGCGCCGCTGCCAGAGCTGCGTTGGTGGCGGCACTGATTTGGGGCGTGGGAGTTGCGGGGCGTTGCTGAGCGGCGGTGGTCGCAGCGGTTTGCATGGGCGCGGGGTTGGTGTGGAGCGTGCGATAGAAGACGATCGTCGAAGCGGCCATGACGAGCAGCGATGCGACGAGGGCGACGCTCGCAAACCAGTTGCGGAGCGGCGGGCGCGCGGGGAGCGGCTCGGGCAGCATTTCCTGTTCGGGTGCGGCGGCTGTGGCCGTGTGGACGATGGCGCGGCAGTCGGGGCACGCGGCGAGATGGGTGAGGACGCTGGTGCGTTCGCGGTCGATGAGCGCGTCTTCTGCAAAGGCTGTGAGGAGATCGGCGTCGGGATGAGGACCGGTGGCCTGGTTGTGGGCCAGGTGCGTGCGCAGTGTGCTGGGGGGTATCCGCTTCACGATGCCGATCCGTCCTTGTTATAGAACGCGGGTCCGGAGGATTCTTGCCGCAGTTTTGCTGTGAGGTCGGAACTCAGGCCGGGGCTGAGGTCGCGGACGTCGGTGTCTGTGAGGAGCTCGTCACACTGGCGGGCGGTGAGGCCCGAGGCGCGGAGGCGCTTGACGACTCGCTTGTGAAGGTGCGATGTGAGGCGGTCGAGACGGCGGCTCATCGTGGACTCGTGGACGTGGAGGGCGCGGGCGAGTTGGGCGAGGGTGCGCTGGTCGAGGTAGTAGGACGCGAGGAGGAAGCGGTCTTCGGCGGTGAGTTCGTCGAGGGTTTGGGAGAGGGCGGCGGCGAGGCGCGGGTCGGGCGGGACGACGATGGGTTCCGGGGGAGCAGAGAATCCGGCGCCGGATTCGACTTGTTCTTCGAGGCTGACGGTTTTGGCATACGAGCGGCAGCGGTCGATGTGGTGCTGGGCGAGGACGGTGCGGAGCCAGCCTTCGAGGGAGCCGCGGCCCATGTAGTAGTCGAGTTTGGAAACGCGGCGGCCGTCGCGGTTGGGGAGGCCGTAGAGGTCGGCGTAGAGCTCGTCGGCGATTTCGCGGCCGGTGGCGTCGTTGCCGGCAATGCGATACGCGCTCTCATATAAGGATGCGCGGAATCGGGTGAGGAAGTCGGTCCAGGCGTCGTCGTTGCCGGCCGAACAGGCGCGAGCGAGGACGAGTTCTTCGATGCGGAGCTTTTCGAGGAGCTGGAGCTGGTCGGATTCGGGGGAATCAGCGGCGTATTTTGTCACCACAGCGGTGACAAATTGCAGGAACTGCTCCGGGAAGATGCCGTAGCGCGAGGCTCCTGAGTCCGGGAAGCGCGCGGCGATGGCCTTCGAGACGGGGGTCGCGAGGGCGGCCGGCGCGGGGAGGGGCACATCCGGGGTCCGGGGCTCGGAGGCTATTGACATGAAGGCCTGAAAAATTCTCTGCAAGAACGGACACCAATGGCGTTCTTCGGTTGCGCGGGCAGTTTTGATGCCGCAAGCGGAGGCAAGTATGAAGGTAGCGCCGGAATGTGTTTTGCGGAAGGGGCACGATCGCTGGTGGGTGGCGGGAGGTGCATCGCTGCTGCTGGGGCTGGCTGGGCTGGGAATGGGCGGGCCGGGCGGAGGGTGGCCCACGGGGAATTTGGGAGCTTATCGGGTGCTGCCGGCGATCCGGCGCGGGAACCTGGCGATTTTTCCGGTGATGGGAGGGAAGCCGTATAACACCTCGCAGCTTTTGACGCTGGACGAGGGGATTCGTACCGGTGAGGTGGTGGTGACGGAGGCGGGGAGCGATCGCGGGCTGGTGCGCGGCGAGCATCCGGCGCGGTACAGCGGCGGCGCGGAAGTGAACCGGCTGGTGCTCTACAACAATTCGGCGCGACCGCTGCTGCTGCTGGCGGGGGAGATCGTGACGGGCGGCAAGCAGGATCGCGTGATCGGGGCAGATCGGATCGTGCCGCCGAAGGGCGGCCCGATGGATCTGAATGTGTTCTGCGTGGAGCCGGGACGGTGGGTGGAATCGAGCGCGAAGTTTGGGTCGATGGCGGCGCAGATGGCACAGCCCAGCGTGCGCATGCCGGCGATGGCGAAGCAGAACCAGGAGGAAGTGTGGGATCGGGTGCGCGCGTCGAATGCAGCGGTGGCGAATTCGCTGGGGAGGTCGGAGTCGCTGGGCGATGTTCGCGGGATGAGTTCGTACGCGAAGGTGTTTGCCAGTCCACCGGTACAGGCCAGGCTGGAGGAATACGGCGGTCACGCGGAGGAGGAGGCGATCCTGAACGAGCTGCGCAAGCAGGGCGCGGTGGGCGTTGTGGTGGCGGTGAACGGGAACGTGGAGTGGGCGGATGTGTTCGCGAGCACGGATCTTTTGGCGAAGTATTGGCCGAAGCTAATGCGGAGTTATGTGGCGGAGGCGGCGACGGCCGGTTCTGTTGAGGGCACACCGGATGTGAGTGACGCGCAGTCGTTCATCGCAAAGCTGAGCGGCGGACGCGAGGTGGTGGAAACGGAGCCTGGCGTTTTTCGGCGGACGGAGACGACCGGGGACGGCTACAAGGTATTCACGCTGCGAGGGCTTGCGCCGGAGGCGGACTTCGACGTGCACGTCACGAAGATGGTGACCGACCGCTAGCTGTAAGTCGACCTGGGTCTCAGAAACGAGACCCGGGGCATCTGATGCGGGCGAGGACTTAGCTGTCCTTGCGGTAGAGCATGTCGCGCATAACGCGGCGGCGCTCGGCGTTGGCTTCGCGGTCGTTGCCGAAACCGGCGGCGGATGCCGAGCCGGAGTCTGACTGTTCGGGTTCGCTGCAGTCGGGACAGCGGTTGGCGAAGCCCGGTTTGTCGGGTTTCAGTTCGAACTCTTCACCACAGATTGCGCAGGTACGAATAGGGAAAGACATCTCCATTTCTCGTGACAGAGCCGGCGATGGCGCCGGGAAAGAGGATGGTTAGACAGCCGTGAGTGCCTCGACCTTTTGCGGTGGCGCGGGCTGGGCGGTGCGTTCGGCATAGACGTTTTGCGCGGCGGCGAGCGCTTTGCCAAAGGCGAAGCCGGGCAGGTTGAGCGACGTGGCGGCGACCTGTTCGAGGGCGCCAAGGATGGCGATGGTGTCCATGTAGTCGAACAGGCCGATGTGGGCGATGCGGAAGAGCTTGCCTTTCATCTCGCCCTGGCCGTTGGTGACGATGGCGGCGAAGCGGCGTTTGAGCTCCTTGACGATGACGC
>PMAM01000021.1 GCA_003152595.1 Acidobacterium sp. | reverse complement strand
ACGCATTCTGAGGGCAAGATCAAGTCGATAGCCCAATTCACCGGCCGGAACTGGACTGCATGGCCTACATTTTTTCTTATTGCCGGTTGCGCTGCAATCGAATACGTCGGGCGAAATGGTTCGCTAGTCTACAGTTGGATCAAAAGCCAGACCCAAGGCCGATGTGACTGTGTTGAGTTCGCAAGCAACCGCCACACCGACCGCATATACTGCCGCGGCATTCCGCGCGGCTATTCCCAAATCGATCTGGTCAACTTCGGCCACGTCAAAACGGCCTGTAGGATCCATGCCGTTGACCGCGTCACCATCTGCGTATAAGTATTTGTGGAGCGTCTTCGGGTTTGTGATATCCCCGTCCTCCGGATCTCTGCTCAGGAACCTGCCCGTTTTGGGGTTGTACCAACGGGCGCGGAGATAGTACAGGTTGAGATCCGGGGTCCCACTGCTCGCCTCTGTAGAGGTAGTTACAGTCCCAAAACCGTCCTAGCCGCAGAAGCTCGGCGTCCAGGCGTTGTTCACCATCTGGTCTTCGTCGATGCGCTGCATTCCATAGGTATACTCGCGGTTCGCCGCGCCGGTGACCGTCTCCTCTCATCAATTAGGCAGCGGTGGTTGAGCCGCTGGCTGTCTTTCACGACGCGGTTGCCGTCGCCCTCGTAAACCATGCTTACAGCCCCGCCGTTCATCGAAACGAGGTGGTTCTCCGAGTCATAGGCGAAGGTCTTGCCTCCCGTGGCCGTCGTGTTGCCGTTGGCGTCGTACTGCTCGCCGAGGATCTGGTCGTCAGCGTTGTAGCTGAAGCCTAAGGACGAGATGTCGTGGAGACTGGAAGATTGAGACAATCGGTTGCCAACCGGATCGAGTCCGTAGCTGACGCTACCAGTTGTACTGGGTATCTCCTGTTACGGTTTCGCCGGTCAGCCGGTAGATGCCGTCAAAGCCCCACGTCACGGAGCGACCTGACAGTTCTATCGCGTTGGTCCTGACGCTCGTCGGCCCGAGGGTATATCCATAAGCTGCCGTTGTTCCGGCCGTCATCGAAGTGAGCCGGTTCATCGTGTCGTACTGGAAGGTGGACTGGAGACCGTTGGGGTACGTTGCCGTGACCAGGTTGCTGGCACTGTTTGACACTCCACATTTAGCCCCCGGGGTTTTTCTGCCGTAGCTGTGACTTTTCCGCAAGCTGTTCAGTCGGGCCCCGCCGTGCAAACCCGCCAAACGCACCCATGGTGGAGCGCCAGGTTCACCCCACAGCAAGCAGCAGACTCCTTTTCCCTCGGAAACTCAAGAAGTTCGATTCCGCGCTCGACCCGCAATTATCGTTGCCGAAACTGGCGGAACCCGTTTTGGGAAAAATGGCCCTTCCTGTCAGCCCGGCCGGCATTCCGAGATCCTCGGGCCAAGGAAAGCAACTCCCCGAGACCCGTTCGTACCCAACCCTGACCGGAAAGAGGCATCCCGATATGCGAAAATGTACTGGACAGACAACAGTTTCCGTTTATATTGAACCAATAGTTCCTGCCATCCACCCGGGACCCTGACAGATTTGATACTTCCTTCGGAAGCAACTGAGGGGGTGTCTTCGGGTTCAGAATGGACATGGCGAGAACCTTCTTTTCGAAAACGGAACTGAAGTTCCGGTTCGGGAAGGCCGATGAGAATCGGTTACGTCGCAACGTACGAAGTAAGGTTTCGCCAGATAAGTTTCTGCGGCACCATCAGTCAGACGGTCTGGATTCTTCGAACGAGAGTACCCTGATGAAGCGCGTTTTTCTGTCTCTGCTGGCTGCCCTGGTCGCCCCGTCGCTCCTCTTCGCGGCGTCCACTACCACTGCGCATCGCACCGTCCGCCACCGTTCCCGCGTTCATGAGCCCTCTGTGGCGCGCCGCCACCTGGCCAATCTGCAGCACAGCCATCGCGTGACCCAGGCTCACCTGGCCAGCGCTACCCTCACGACTCATGGCTCCGTGTATCGCCGGCGCCATCATTATTACGAGCGCTTTACTGCCAGTTCGTTTGCCGCTTCCGACGTCACCGCCGGCGACATCACTGCGGGTGAGGACCCCGTCGTCCGCCAGGCCGCCATCGACGCCCTCGGCGACATGAACGGCACCGTCGTCGCCATCGATCCCTCCAATGGCCGCATCCTGGCTCTGGTGAACCAAAAGCTGGCCCTCTCCAGCGGCGCCGAGCCATGCTCCACCATCAAGCTCTCCGTCGCCCTTGCCGCTCTGGAAGAAGGTATCGTCACCAGGGACACGCCGGTCAATCTCGGCGGCAGCTACCATCTCAACCTCACCGAGGCCCTCGCCCACTCCAACAACGCCTATTTCGAGACGCTCGGCCGCCGCCTCGGTTTCGACCGCGTCCGTCACTATGCCACCGAATTCGGTCTGGGCGAGCTGGCCGGCTACAACATTCCCGGCGAGCAGCCTGGTCTCTATCCCGATCAGCCCATCGCCGAGAACCTCGGCGGCGTCGGCCGCATGTGCTCCTTCGGCGAGGGCGTCTCCATGACCTCGCTGCAGCTCGGAGCCCTCGTCGCCGCCATCGCCAACGGTGGCACCCTCTATTACCTCCAGCACCCCACCACTCCGGCGGAAGCCCTGAGCATGCAGCCGCGCATCAAGCGCACCCTCGACATCGGCCCCATCCTCCCCGAAATTCAGGACGGAATGGGAGCTGCGGTCCGCTACGGCACGGCGCGATCGCTCCGGGCTAACTTCAATGAATTCCCGGTGCTGGGCAAGACCGGCACCTGCTCCAACGACGGCACCCGCTTTGGCTGGTTCGCTTCCTACGCCGACACGCAGTACGGACGCATCGTTGCGGTCTTCTTCCTTGAAGGTGGCCGTCCCACCTTCGGCCCCAAGGCCGCCGAGCTCACCGGCGTCTTCTATCGCAATCTCTGGGACTCGAGCTACTTCGCCGCGAAGCAGGCCCCCGAAACTCCCGTGACTTCGGCAGTCGGCGCTCCCCAGTAGTCCAACGGTGCCCGCAAGCTGTGGGTTGACCCAACCCTGGCCCCCAAAAATGAACCCGCCCCCCGGCATAAACCCCGGCCAGGTTCACCTCATCGCCAATCATCGGTGACGCTCCACGCCTCTGACGGAGCGCCAGGTTCACCCTATCGCCAATCATCGATGACGCGCAACCCTATGACGGAGCGCCAGGTTCACCCCACAGCAAGCAGCAAACGCTCCCGGCAAGCAAACGTCAACACCAATTCGATTCACGCTTGAACCGACGGTACCCTCCCCTGCTCCATTTTGGGAATGCGCCCTTTCCGCAGCCGGTTCACCCCACAGATTCCGGTGACACCGGCAGTCGGCGCTCCCCGCTAATCCAACGGTTCCCGCAAGC
>PMAM01000256.1 GCA_003152595.1 Acidobacterium sp. | reverse complement strand
TGCCTGTCGTGCGGCAACTGCTGCGAGTGCGACGGCTGCCTGGGCGCGTGTCCCGAGGACGCGGTGATCAAGCTGGGCCCCGGGCACCGGTACGAGTTCGACTATGACCGGTGCACCGGCTGCGGGACGTGCTTCGAGCAGTGCCCGGTGCACGCGATCGAGATGGTTCTAGAGCCATCTCGTAAGGCAGGTGGCTGAATGCGGGCGACGCTCGACGGAAATGAGGCGGTGGCGTCGGTCGCTTACCGGCTGAACGAGATCTGTGCCATCTTCCCGATCACCCCCGCCTCGCCGATGGCCGAGCACTGCGACGAGTGGGCGGCGCAGCGGCGGCGGAACATCTGGGGCAGCGTGCCGGTCGTCATCGAGATGCAGAGCGAAGGCGGTGCCGCCGGCGCCCTGCACGGGGCGCTGCAGGGCGGAGCGCTCTCGGCGACCTTCACCGCCTCCCAGGGGCTTTTGCTCATGATCCCCAACCTGTACAAGATCGCCGGCGAACTGACGCCTGCCGTGTTCCACGTCGCGGCCCGATCGCTCGCCGCGCAGGCGCTCTCGATCTTCGGCGACCACTCCGACGTGATGGCCACTCGCCAGAGCGGGGTCGCCCTCCTCGCCTCCTCCTCGGTGCAGGAGGCCAACGACCTCGCCGCGGTCGCCCAGGTGGCGACGCTGACGACGCGCGTCCCCTTCCTCCACTTCTTCGACGGCTTTCGCACCTCGCACGAGCTCAACACCATCGAACTGCTCTCCGACGAGGATCTCGCGGCCCTCGTACCGGAGCCGCTCGTGCGGGAGCATCGCGGGCGCGCGCTGTCGCCCGAGCGACCTTTCATTCGTGGGACCTCGCAGAACCCCGACGTCTACTTCCAGGCGCGCGAGTCGGTGAACCCCTTTTACGCAGCCGTACCGGGACTCGTCGAGGAGGCCATGGACAGCCTCGCCGCGCGCACCGGACGCCGGTACCACGTCGTCGACTACACGGGGCATCCCGACGCGGAGCTGGTCCTTATCGCGATGGGCTCGGGCGCCGAGACGCTGCGGGAGACCGTGGCGCACCTCGTTGCGACCGGCGAGCGGGTCGGCGCGCTGACCGTCCGCCTCTACCGGCCCTTCCCGGCCGCGGCGCTCGTCGAGGCGCTTCCCGCCGCGGTGCGTCAGGTCGCGGTCCTCGACCGGACGAAGGAGCCCGGCTCATTCGGCGAACCCCTCTTTCTCGACGTGCTCGGCGCGCTCGCCGAAGCACAGAGCTGCGGCGCGCGCGAGACGATGCCCCTCGTCACCGGCGGCCGCTACGGGCTGTCCTCGAAGGAGTTCACGCCGGCCATGGTCGCGGGGATCTTCGCCGAGCTCAGGCGCGACGAGCCCCGCCGGCGTTTCACGGTCGGCATCAACGACGACGTCTCGGGGACGAGCATCGACTACGACACGTCCTTCGACATCGAGCCGGCCGGAACGCTCCGCGCGCTGTTCTTCGGCCTCGGTGCGGACGGGACGGTCGGCGCCAACAAGAACACGATCAAAATCCTCGGCGCCGAGGGCTTGTACGCCCAGGGCTACTTCGTCTACGACTCCAAGAAGTCCGGCTCGCTGACCACCTCGCATCTGCGCTTCGGTTCTGAGCCCATCCGCTCCACCTACCTCATCTCGCGCGCCAATTTCATCGCCTGCCACGGATTCGAGTTCCTCGAAAAGATCGATGTCCTCGCCGCCGCGGAGCCCGGCGCCGTTTTCCTGCTTAACAGCCCCTACGGTCCTGATGACGTGTGGCAGCACCTGCCGCGCACCATCCAGAAGACCATCCTCGAGAAGAAAATCCGTTTCTTCGTCATCGATGGCTTCACCGTCGCCCACGAAAACGGCATGGGGACCCGCATCAACACCGTGATGCAGACCTGCTTCTTCGCCATCAGCGGCGTCCTGCCTCGCGACGAAGCCATTGCGCAAATCAAAAAGGCCATTCAGAAAACCTATGGCAAGCGCGGCGAAGCCGTCGTACAGCAGAACTTCGCCGCCGTCGACGCCTCGCTCGCCCAGCTGCACGAAGTCAAGGTGCCCGACCACGTCACGGCGAAGTTCGACATCCTGCCCTCGATTCCGAAGCAGGCTCCGGTCTTCGTCCGCGACGTCCTCGGCGCCATGGCCGCCGGCAAAGGCGATCTGCTGCCCGTCAGCGCTCTGCCTGCGGGCGGAACCTTCCCCACCGGCACAGCGAAATGGGAGAAGCGCAACATCGCCCAGTTCATCCCTGTGTGGGACAAGGACCTCTGCATCCAGTGCGGTAAGTGCGTCATGGTCTGCCCGCACGCCGTCATTCGTGCCAAGGTCTATGACTCGTCGCTGCTGCCCAACGCTCCCGCCACCTTCAAATCCGCGAAGCCGAAGTGGCGCGGCATGGATAGCGAACTCTACACACTTCAAGTTTCGCCTGAAGATTGCACCGGCTGCCAGCTCTGCGTCGAAGTCTGCCCCGCGAAGAGCAAGGCCGACCCCGCCCACAAGGCCCTCAACATGGCCCCGCAGCAACCGCTGCGCATGCCTGAGCGCGCCAACTGGGAGTTCTTCGAGACGCTGCCCACCTTCGCCCGCGACCGCCTCTCCACCAGCCAGGTCAAGGACATCCAGCTGCTTGAGCCGCTCTTCGAGTTCTCCGGCGCCTGCGCCGGTTGCGGCGAGACCCCGTACATCAAGCTGCTCACCCAACTCTTTGGCGACCGCCTCCTGATCGCCAACGCCACCGGCTGCTCCTCGATCTACGGCGGCAATCTGCCCACCACGCCCTACTGCCAGAATGACGAGGGCCGCGGTCCGGCCTGGTCCAACTCCCTCTTCGAAGACAACGCCGAATTCGGCATGGGCATGCGGCTCGCCGTCGATCAGCAGAAGACCTACGCTGAAGGCCTGGTCGCAAAGCTGGCTCCGACCCTCGGCGAAGACTTCGTCCGCACCATCCTCGAAGCCGACCAGTCGAAGGAGCAGGGAATCAATCAGCAGCGCGAGCGGGTTCGCGAACTCCGCGCCAAACTCGCCACCATCGACTCCGAACCTGCCCGCTCTCTCGACGCGGTCGCCGACACCCTCGTCCGCAAGAGCGTCTGGATCCTGGGCGGCGATGGCTGGGCCTACGACATCGGCTTCGGCGGCCTCGATCACGTCCTCGGCTCCGGCAAGAACGTTAAAGTATTGGTTCTGGATACAGAGGTTTACTCCAACACCGGCGGGCAGATGTCCAAGTCCACCCCGCGCGGTGCGGTGGCCAAGTTTGCCGCCGCCGGCAAGCTCACCAGCAAGAAAGACCTGGCCATGGAAGCGGTCGCCTACGGATATGTTTACGTCGCGCGTGTCGCTCTCGGCTCCAACGACAGCCACACCGTCAAGGCCTTCCAGGAAGCCGAAGCCTGGGACGGCCCGGCGATCATCATTGCCTACAGCCACTGCATCGCCCACGGCTACGATCTGACCCAGGGCCTCGACCACCAGAAGGCCGCAGTCAACTCCGGCTACTGGCCGTTGATGCGCTACAACCCCGCGGTCCGCGGAGAAGGGAAGAACCCGTTCTTCCTCGACTCGCGCCCGCCGTCGATCCCGCTCAGCGACTATATCTACAGCGAGTCCCGCTACACCATGCTGCAGCGAGCCCATCCGGATACCGCNNCCCAACATTTCGCCGCGTAACGGCCACGAGCAGCCGGCGGCCAAAACCCCGCAGAAGGAAGAGTAGCCGCGGGACACAATCAGTTTTCGTCCGGACCCGTTCCGGACCTCTGCCAGTGCCGGACGCAAACCGCCGGCGCTGGCTTTTTCTTTTTCAGCGGTCAGCCGTCAGCGAAAGACGCCGACTGCTGACTGCTGACCGCTTCTCCACCGCCCCCTGCTTTACAATTGCCAGAAGCCCGCCAGCCCAAATAACCACTCTGAAACAATCGAGGCCGGCGCGCATCTTTTCATCATGATTGAGCAGCCCCTGCCCGAAGCCCTGACCTTTGACGACGTCCTGCTGACTCCCGCCTGGAGCGAAATTGCTCCCGCACAAGTCTCCACGGCGACCCGGCTCACGAAGAGGATCCCCCTCACCACCCCTCTGCTCTCCGCCGCCATGGACACCGTCACCGAATCCCGCATGGCCATTGCCATGGCGCAGCAGGGCGGCCTCGGTATCGTGCATCGCAACCTGACCATCGAGCAGCAGGCCGGCGAAATCGACAAGGTCAAGCGCTCCGAGTCCGGCATGATCGTCGATCCCGTCACCATGGCCCCCGAACAGCTCATCGCCGACGCCCTCGAGGTCATGCGCCGCTACAAAATCTCCGGCGTCCCCGTCACGCGCAACAAAAAGCTGGTCGGCATCCTCACCAACCGCGACCTCCGTTTCGAAACCCGCACCGACATCCCCATTGCCGAGGTGATGACGAAGGAAAACCTCATCACCGTCCCCGTTGGCACTACCCTCGAGCAGGCTGAGGACATCCTCCACCAGCACCGTGTCGAAAAGCTCCTGGTCGTCGACGAGAACTACGTGCTCAAGGGCCTCATCACCGTCAAGGACATTCAGAAGAAGCTCAAGTACCCCAACGCATCGAAAGACGAGCAGGGACGTCTCCGCGTCGGCGCCGCCATCGGCGCAACCGGTGACTTTCTGGAGCGCGCAGAGGAACTGGTCCGCAACCGCTGCGACGTTCTTGCCATCGACTCCGCCCACGGCCACTCCTCGCGTGTCCTCGATGCCGTCCGCGAAGTCAAAAAGCGCTTCCCCCAGGTCGATCTGCTCGCCGGCAACGTTGCCACCCGCGAAGGCGCCGAAGCCCTCATCGATGCGGGCGCCGACGCCATCAAAGTCGGCATCGGTCCCGGCTCCATTTGCACCACGCGCATGGTCACCGGCGCGGGCATGCCGCAGATCACCGCCATCAGCGAGGCCTGGAAAGCCGCCAGCAAACACAACATCCCCATCGTCGCCGACGGCGGCATCAAGTACTCCGGCGACATCACCAAGGCCATCGCCGCCGGAGCCAGCGTGATCATGATCGGCTCCCTCTTCGCCGGCGTCGACGAGAGTCCGGGCGAAACCATCCTCTACCAGGGGCGCTCTTTCAAGGCCTACCGCGGCATGGGCTCCCTCTCCGCCATGGCCCAGGGCGGCGGCGAGCGCTACTTCCAGGGAACCAAAGACCTCGACATCGACGACAACAACGAGAGCGTCGTCAACCGCCAGCGCAACGGCAATGCCAACCGCCTCGGCAAATTCGTCCCCGAAGGCATTGAAGGCCGCGTGCCCTATCGCGGCGCGCTCGAAGCCATGGTTTACCAACTGGTCGGCGGTCTTCGCTCCGGCATGGGATACTGCGGCGCCGCCACCATCGAAGAGCTCCAGCAAAAGGCAAAATTCGTCCGCATCTCTTCGGCAGGCCTCCGCGAATCCCACGTCCACGACGTCCTGATCACCCGCGAAGCCCCCAACTACCACGTCGAGTAACGAGAGCGCCGTCCAATGGGAGCGCCACCGGAAGTTCCGCAGGCGTATCCTCGCGTGGCAAATTCAAAATTCGCAGCGCAAAGATCTGCTTTCCTTTCGCATTCCGCGCCTACAATGGTTTCGACCATCCGCCATGGCTACGACGGAATCCATTCCGGTCCTCGCCGACGCCGAGCGCTTCGTCCGCTGCTTCGACCCGCACGCCACGCACGCTGAAGGCTCGCACGAGATGCTCGTTCTTTCCCCGCGCTGGGGGCGCCTCCGCCGCACGCATCCTCTGCTGGCGACTTCACCTGCGGATCGCGGTCTCGAGGCCGCCTGGGATCTCGCCCGTCACAACCTGCTCACCTGCCGCGACCGCTCCGTCCAGCTCGCCCTTTCCACCTATCAGCACCGCATCCGCGTCGAAGCGCGCATCGCCGTCGTCACGCTGTGTGATCCCGCCTTTGACCTCTGCCGGCACGGCCACGACCTGCTGGATCGTCATGGCCGCACGCGCTCGGCCGTTGTCGTCCGCCGCGAAGCCCTCTTTATCCGCTCGCTGCCGCCTGACCCCGCCGGCTACGCCCGGTTTGAATTCGGCAATACCTTCCTGCTTCCGATCGCCGAAGACGCGATGATCGCCGAGGCCAAAACTCTCTGGTAAGCGTCAGCGCGTTTCCGCCATCACCTCGACCACCTGCGCGTCGGGCTCGCTCCACGCTGCTGTCCCCGTATGGTGCAGCTCGTGGGTGCTTTCGTCCCATTCCAGGTGAGTGAGCTGGAAATTGCCCTTCTCATACGCGTACGTGCGTCCATCGTCCTGGTAGAGATCGAACTCCGCATTCGCACCCGGCCACACCTGCACCTTCGCAATCGTCTGCTTGTCTGCCGTGCTGTCCACCGCACTTCCCAGCGGAATAATCGAACCCGCGCGAACGAACAACGGCAGCTTGTCGATCGGCGCGTTTACCATCACCGTCTGGCCGCCGTGCAAACGCTCGTGGGTCCAGTAGTTGTACCAGTCCGCCCCGGCGGGCAGATACACCGGCTTGGTCGTCTGCCCCTGGTCGGTCACCGGAGCCACCAGAAACGCCGGCCCGAACATATACTCGTCGCCGATCTCAGCGACCTTAGGGTCGTCGGGGAAATCCATGAACAGCGCGCGCATGAACGGCGCGCCCGTCTTATGGGTGAACCAGCCGAGCGAATAGACGTACGGCATCAGCTGATATCTCAACTTCAGATACTGCTCCAGGATCGGCTCCGCCTGCTTCCCATACGACCACACCTCGTTATGTTCCCGCGTGCCGTGGGTGCGCATGATCGGCAGAAACGTCGCGTACTCGAACCAGCGCGTGTACAGCTCCGGATAGTCATCGTAGCCGCCGACATTGTCGCGCGCGTCCGACGGATCGAGCAGCGGCGGATGCTCCGGATGATGCACCGCCGGCAATCCCTGCCAACCGCCCGTGTCGTTGCTCCAGTAAGGCAGCCCTGAAGCCGCAACGTCCAGGCCCGTCGGCACCTGCCGTTTCAGCACATCCCACAGAGGGAAGATGTCGCTCGACCAGACCATCGCTCCGTTGTGCTGCACCCCGAGGTAGCCATCGCGCGAAAGAATCAGGGCCCGATGATCCGTATCCGCGCGGAAGCCGTCGTAGAGCGCAGCCGTGTGAAACAGCGGATAGACGTTGAAATACTCTGTCCCCGGTCCGATGTGGAAGTAGCTGCCGTTGGGCGGCAAATCCGGCTCGGTCTCATCGGCCCACAGCGCGTCGAAGCCCTTGCTCACGATGTTGTCGCGGATCGTGCCCCAGTACCACTTCGCCGCGTTGGGATTCGTGGTGTCGATATCCGAGCCTGCCTTGTCATACGGCAGCCCGTTCGTCGGTGTGCCGTCGGCCAGATGCTCGAACCATCCGTGCTCGGCAATCTCGCGGTAGAACCGGTCGGTCGGCACAAAGCGCGGCCACACGCTGATCATGGTCTGAATCCCCTCGGCGTGCAGCTTCTTGTTCATCGCCTTTGGATCAGGCCAGGACTGCGCGTCGAAATCCATCTGCCCCATGTTTGTGTAGTAGAACCAGTCGACGACAATCACATCGAGCGGCAGGTGCCGCTGCCGGTAGTCATCCGCCACCGCCAGCACCTCGGCCTGGCTCGAGTAACGCTGCTTGCACTGGATGTATCCATACGCCGCCTTGGGCAGCATCGGCGTGTCGCCGGTCAGCAGCCGATAGCCCTCGTACAGCTCATCGGTGTTCTTTCCGGCGATCACGAAAAACGAAACGCGGTCGCCCAACTCGGAGATCCACCGCGTCTGCTCATTGAATCCTGGCTCAATCGTCGTCTTCGAAGGATTGTCCCACATCACCGCGTAGCCTTTGTTGGTCACGAGAAGCGGCACGCAGAAACTCGGAGCAGCCGGCGCCAGATAGTCGTTCCAGCAGCGCACCGGATGCCCCCGATGGTCGAGCCAGCCCTCCTGGTTCTGGCCCAGGCCGTAGTAGTGCTCGTCGTCGGGCGAGTGGAAGCTCGCGCCCACCTGGTCGTACACGCCATCAGGATTGCGCGAATCGTAATGGTCATACGTAATCGACGGCTTCACCTCATTGAGCACCGCGGCGTTGCCGTCCTTATGATTCGGCACGCTCATCTGCCAGTCGCTCATGTCCATCAGCGTTCTTCCGCTGGCATCGTCCACCGTCAGCGGGATCCAGGGCGTCGATCCCGAGAAGTACTGGCAGGTGTCGCAGGTGTACTTCCTGTTGCGCGGCCCGTAATGCGGCACCGGCATCCGGATCGTCATTCGATCGGACCGATAGGTGTCCATCGTGTGGGTGTGCTCGTAGGTCCAGCCCGCGTCCGCCGGCTGCGCGCTGATTCCATAGCCTGGCCCCGCCAGCGCCGCGCTCTTCTCAAGGCTCATCGTGATTCGCACGATGTTTGGCGAGTACGCTTCCAGCGTCACAGTCGCGTCGCGCCGTTCCAGAACGATCTGCTTTTGTGCGCGGGCGCTGCCGGCAGCCAGCAGCAGGAAGACAAAGAAAACCGCAGTCCCTTGGTTCATAGCTTCTTTTGATCTCTTTGGCGTTGCGGAGATGGATGCCCGCTCGCCAGTTTACGCTTTGGGTCTGAAAACGCGTACCGCACGCCGTGCTCGTGGCGCCCGCCGTAAAGCATTTGCTGCGACTTCTGAATGTCAACCGTCAGCGCCGGAGCCCCTGCAACCCGCAACCTGCGCCTGGAGCTCGTATATGATGAAAAAGGCCGGTCCCGGAAGCCTCTTCCAGCGGCCCTCCACCCCATGGCGGCGTAGCTCAGATGGTTAGAGCGTGGGATTCATAACCCCAAGGTCGGTAGTTCGATCCTACCCGCCGCCACCAATCCAACATTCAGATTACAGTGGAACGCATGCGCTGGATGGCTCGAGCGGCGATCGTCCTGACGATGGTCAGCGGCGTGTCACTCGCCGGTGCTGAGCCGGGGTCGAGTGCGGCGCAGCGGGCGCTGGATAAGGCGCTGTCCGGAACGAGCGCGGTCGGGGTGGTGCTGGATGGACGCGATGGTCGCCTGGCGGCGGCAGTGCGCGAGCCCGATGCAGGACGCGTGGCGACCGCGCCGGGATCGACGCTGAAGCCGCTGTTTCTGATGGCGGCGTTGCGCGAGGGACGCGTGCGGCCAGAGACGACCGTGGTGTGCCACGGAGATTTGCGAATTGCGGGACGCGATGTGGCGTGCACGCATCCGCGCGAGCAGAACGCATTCGATGCGGAGCGGGCGCTGGCGTACTCGTGCAA
>PMAM01000121.1 GCA_003152595.1 Acidobacterium sp. | reverse complement strand
AATCCTGCGCTTTGAAGTTGACGTAGTTAGCGACCACCAGATCGAGATGACCATCGCGGTCGTAATCGATAAACGCGCATCCTGTGCTCCATCGGGATTCCGGCCGGTCAAGGCCACGCTCCTTCGTCTCATCGCGGAAAGTGCCGTTTCCGAGGTTGTGCAGGAAGACGTTATGTCCCCACTGGGTGAGGAAGAGATCGACGTAACCGTCGTTGTCCGCGTCACCGGCGCAGACTCCCTGCCCCCAGCCGAGGTGGCCGATGCCGGCTTTGGCGGTGACATCCTCGAAGCGAAGGCCGCCGAGGTTGTGATACAGGTGCGGCGTGAGCGGCGGCCCCGAGTTGTGCAGACGGTCCCCCTGGACCAGGAAAATATCCGGAAGGCCGTCGTTGTCGTAATCGAAGATGGCAACGCCGGTGCCGGTGTTTTCGACGATGTAGGTTTGATCCAGATCGCCGGAGATGACGGTGGCGGTGAGCCCGGCCTGCGCGGCGATGTCGCGGAAGTCGACAACAGGCGCCTTCATGCCGGGGGGAAGAGGGCGCACCGGCTGATCGGTGGCATTTCCGGAGACCATCTGGGAAAGCACCTTCACTCCGATCAGCAGCGGCCCGACCAGCGCGAGGACGACAGCAAGCGGAAGAAAACTGCGCATGGACCGCACTAATACACCTTCCCCGCGGCGGAGGCCGAGTGCTGGTTTCGCGCCTGGGTGATGAGTTCGAGGGCGCGCTGGATCTCCGGATCCGATGGCTTGCTGGCTTTGGCGGCCAGCAGTTCCTTTTCACCGTTGTTGAGGTCGCCAGCCTGGCAGTCGATCAGGCCGAGTTTCTTGTGCAGGTCGGCTTTGACTGCGCAGTTACCGCACTCCGCAATGGCCGCCTTCAACTGGCGGGTGGCTTCGGACCAATCATGGGCTGAAGCGGCGACGACACCGTCGTTTGCCAGGGTGCCGGCGTTGTCCAGGATGCGCCGCTGCTTCTGGATCTCCACGTAGCGCGCCATGAATTGATCGGACTCGGCGCGATCCGACGACCGCAACGCCCGGGCCAGGCCGAAGAGTGCCTGGCTGAAGTTGGGATCAAGAGCGATGGCCTGCCGCCAAGCTGCGATTGCCTTCTCGGTCTCAGACTGCTGCTCAAGACACTGGCCCAGCAGATACCACGCCATCACGTTGCGGGGCTGCAGCTTGACGGTCTCTTCGAGCAGGCCGGCCGCAAGGGGGAGCTTGCCTTCCTGCTTGTCGATGAGGGCGAGGAAATAGCGTGGCTCGGGCATCTGTGGAACCAGGCGGTAAGCCGCTTCGAACTCGGGCTGTGCTTCGGTGGTGCGGCCCATGTCATACAGAACGCGGCCGCGATAAAAATGAGCGACGCCGGACTGCGGAGCAAGGCGGACTGCCTCGCCGGTTTCCGTCAGCGCGCCGGGCAGGTCGTAACTGTCAGCGAGCGCCAGCGCGAGGTCCAGATGAGCCGCAGCCAGATCGGGCCTTAACGCTACCACCTTGCGGAGGAGGGCGATCCCTTCGCTCATCTTGCCCATCTGCGCCCGGGCTTTTCCAACCGTGGAGAGGATGTTGGGATCCTGAGGGGCCAGCGCGACCGCTTCGTCGAGTTCCTGTTCGTCTCCGGGTATTTTGCCCTGTTGGGCAAGAATCAGCCCGAGGTTCAGGTGACCTTCTTTATATTGCGGATCGTCTTCGAGGGCCTGACGAAGAAGCTTCTCGGCGGTCGCAAGGTCGCCCTTTCTGGCGTAGATCATGGCCAGATTTCCGCGGGCGTCGACGAGTTGAGGCTCGAGGTCAAGCGCGGACTGGAGCCACTGTTGGGCGGATTCCATGTCGCCCTCCGCCAATTCCAACTGGCCCAATTCCGCGCGAATTTTGGCCAGCTTCGGGTCGATGCCGATCGCCTTTTTGAGGGCGTCCTCTGCGCCCTTCGTGTCGTGCATAGCTTCCAGGGACAACGCCAGGTTGTAAGCCGTCCAGGCGCTGTCCGGTTTCTCTTCGAGCATGTGGCGATAAACCTGCGCTGCTTCCTCCGGCTTGCCCGCCTCCAGCAGATCGTTCGCCTTGATGCCATCGGAAGTAAGCTGACTGTTGCGGAACTCGACGTCGGTAGTTTTCCGGAACTGCTCGACGATTTTGTCGGCCTCCTCCGTTTGGCCGAGCGCGCGCAACACTGCCGCGAGTTGGAACTGAGCCGACTTATCCCCGGGATTCAGCGCCACAGCTTTCCGCAACTGAGGCAAAGCCTGATCGGGTTTTCCGAGCTTAGCCAAAACGAACCCGAGTTGATAGCGCGCTTCAAAATCGTCGGGCGCTTTGGCGGCTCCAAGCTCAAGTTCCGGCTCTGCCTTCGCGTAATCGCCGAGGCCGCGATACACCATCCCGAGGAGGACGTGCCCCGAGGAATCGTCGGGTTTCTGACGCACGTATTCGCGGGCGGGTAAAAGCGCCTCTGTATAACCGGTTGCGTCGACGAGCGCCTTGACCTCGGCGACCAGGGCGACGGTATCGGTTGGATCCTGGCGGACCACCACCCGGTATTCATCGGCAGCTTCGCGAAAGCGCTGCTCGTTGGCATAGACGTTGCCGAGAGTGAAGTGGGCAGCCGTCATGCCCGGATGTTTGCTGAGCAACTCGGTGAAAAGGCCAATAGCATCGGCCGCTCCAGCGCCATCGACAGGCGGAAGCCCATCGGCCTGCCTGGCCTTCGCAGCCTTATAGGTTGCGGTGGCCAAAGCAAGCTGTAAATCCGGAGCATCGGGCTGAATCCGAACGGCCTGGCGCCAGTAATCCAGGGCGGCATCGTATCGTCCTCCGGTCAACAGGACCTGGGCCAACCCGTCGAGAGCGCAGACCAGTTGCGGATTGACCTCGAGCGCCTTGCGAAACTCGGCTTCCGCTGCTGCGGGGTCGGGCAGTACCGAGCCGAGAGCGCAACGCGCCTGCACCAANNTGATTTTGCCGGACCAGCCCGAGATCGAAATGGGCTTCGGCCGAGTGCGGATCGAGCCGGAGTGCCTGGTCGAAGGCTGCAACCGAACATTTGAAGTCGCCCTTCTGGGCGAACCAGACACCGACAGCGTCGTAGACGCTTGCGGGGGGCGTGCCCGCGGGCGGGTTGGCGGCCGACGCCGGGGGTTTGCAGGTTGGAGGCAGTTGCGCCTGCGCTCTCGCGGCGGTCAACAGCAGCAAAGCGCCACAGCAGACAAGCGACCGGCATGATGGAACTGCCCTCAATCGATTACAACCTCGTTTAGCCACATNNCGCGTACCCGATGGCCAGCGAATCTCGATTTCCCGAATCACACGCGAGCCACCCAGGCCGAAGTGAACGCGCGGATCGCTCGATGCGGCATAGCCGGTGCTGGTCGTTGCCTCATTGTAGAGTCTCCTGCCATCGTCAGTGGTTACGCGAATCTGCGCGCCGAGGCCCATCCGGTTGCTTTTGGTTCCGACCAACTTGAGCAGGATCCAGTGATTGTGCGTTTGGGTGACATTGCGGAGTACGCTAACCGGGGCACCCAGAGCGGTGATCACGAGGTCCACGCGGCCGTCGTTGTCCAGGTCTCCGTAGGCAAGCCCACGGTGCGGGGCAGGCCGGGTGAAATCGGCTCCAGCCGCGGCGCTCACATCTTCAAACTGCCCGTTACCCAGATTGCGAAAAACCGAGTTCGGTTCGGCGTAGCGAAAGTGCCGGGAGATTTGCTCGATATTGTCCATGACATTACTGCGGGCTACCACCAAGTCCTTCCAGCCGTCGTTGTCGAGATCGACGATGCCGTTGGACCAGCCGGACATGAGCCTGGTGAGATTCGCGAGCCGGCTCTGCTGGCCCGCATTGACGAAGGCTCCTTTGCCGTTGTTCAGGTACAGGGGAAACGTTTCGTTTTCGATCGCAGTGTGCCAGATGTCCGGCAGCCCATCGTTGTTGACATCGCGAAAATCGACGCCCATCCCGGCCAGGACGTTCCCGTCTTCGTTGTAGGCCACGCCCGCCTGAATGCCGACCTCTTCAAATCGCTTTCCACCGAGGTTATGAAACAGGAGGTTCGGGCTGTTGTCGTTGGCGACAAAGATATCGGGCCAGCCGTCGTTGTCATAGTCGGCGAAAGCGACTCCCATTCCCCTGCCCTCGACCTTCGAGATACCGGTTTCCGCCGAAACATCGGTGAACGTACCGTCGCCGTTGTTGCGGTACAGAGTGTTCGTCAGTGGAGGGAAGCTGTCGGGGTGGCAGTAACCGCGGCCGTTCAGGCCCATACAGGCTGGTTCGTAGCGCGGATCCCAATCGACGTAATTCACGACGAACAGGTCCAGCAGTCCATCGCGATTGTAGTCGAACCACCCGGCCGCGATGGACCACATCTTGCGGCCGCTATGTGTGGCACCGCTCAAACCCGCTTTTGCGGTGACGTCGGTGAAGGTGCCGTCGCCATTATTGTGAAACAGCTGATTTCCGTTGACGTTGGCCACAAACAGGTCTGGCCAGCCGTCGTTGTCGTAATCGCCCACCGCAACGCCCATTCCGTAACCTGCTCCGGCGACTCCGGCGTGCTCAGTGACGTCGGTGAAGGTTCCATCGCCGTTGTTGTGAAAGAGGCGGTTGGAGTACTTAGGGTCGGTTTTCACCAGCGACGGCATTTCGGCGCCGTTGACCAGATAAATATCGAGCAGGCCATCCCCGTCGTAGTCGAACAACGCAACTCCGGCAGGCATGGTTTCCGGCTGATGTTTCTCCGGGGTGGGAGAGTTTTCGGTGACAAAGTGTACGCCTGCTCGGGCAGCGATATCCTCGAATCTGATCGGCGGCACCTCAGCGCCCTGAGCGAGCACAAACACACAGAGCACCGCGGCAAGCAGTATGATCAGGGCCGATCGCATTCCTCACTCGTAATCTTTAGCTTGCACTGACCGAAGCGTCGAAAACAACAAGCATCACTGCCGCAGCACGCGGCAGTGATGCCATTCGAGGTACAACGCAGAGGCGATCTAATAATTGAACTTCAGACCCATTTGCAACTGACGCGGCGAGTTCTGCTGGCTCGTAACCGCCCCGAAGTTCGTCCCCCCGAGAGCCGTATTCGGAATGGCGAACATAACTCTGTTAAAGAGGTTGAACGATTCGGCACGGAATTCAAAGTATCTCGATTCTCCAAGTCCCACATGGAACGTTCGGAACACGGACAGGTCGAGGTCTTTGGTACCGTCCGAATTCAGCGTGTTCCTCTTCTCACTGCCATAGGTATAGGGTTGTTGTAACGCAAAGGCATTCACGTTGAACCATTGCGCGGGAGTGTGCAGACCGGTCCCCTTGTTCGGGTCGCCGACTTCGGCCGGTCGTTCCTCGCTGATGGTGCCAACGTTCTCCGGATCGGTGCTGTCGGTAACCGTGTAAGGCCACCCCGAACCGAGCTGACCAATGCCGTTGAGCGCCCATCCACCAGCCAGTATGGATACGGCCTTATTGGGAGATTTGGCGAACGGCGACTGCAGGACGAAGGCCGCCGAGAACGCGTTGGTCTCGTTCAGGTCCGAGGTGCCATAATCGCCGGCGCGGTTGTAAGGATTGGTGGAGTGACAGACCGCGTAGCCCAGACCGCAGCCATCGTCGTCCGAATGGGACAGCGTGTAGGCGACCAGGAAGGTAACGCCATGACTGGTGCGTTTGTTGAGGGTGACCTGCAGGGCATTGTAGCGGCTGTCGCCCACGCTCTGATCGAACCACTGCTGCAGCATATAGGGGTACGGCCGCCGGGATTGAATATCGCCAGCTCCCGGAGCCGGTGTGTTCATGATGGGACCCCAGTCCAGATGCCTGCCGACGGAGCCGACATAGTTGGCATCGAGAACGGCATTCGCGGGCAACTCCCGTTCGATGCCGACGTTCCACTGGTCCATGTACGGGGTCCTGAAGTTCGGATCCACCATCCACTGGCTGACCTGACTGAAGTCGTTGATTGGATAAACCGTTCCGCTGCTGCCCAATCCCAGAGGATCGTTGGCAAATGCCGTAGGAATGTTCGCGTTCAGACCGTTGTTGTCGATGGTGGCGACCGCCGGCCAGTTCCCGCCGAAATTCTGCGAGAGCTGGACCATGGTGGCCCACGCATCATAGAAGCGGGTGTAGCTGGAGCGGACGACCATCTTGTCCGTGATGCGGAAGTCCAGGCCGAGTCGGCCAGCCCAGTCGTGCAGCGAGTTCTGGAGCACGCGGTGATTGGAATTCGGGTCGACGTAGGCATGCGCGGGAAGCCCGCCCGGCGCAGGGGTGCTCGACGCAGTGTAGACGCCATTCGGAATACAGGGCGCGCCCTGCGTTGCCGAACAGTTCGGCGGAAGGGCGTTGAGCTCGTATTGGCCGGTAACAGGATCGGCGTTGCCGGTGTAGAAGTTGGTGCCGTTCCCCGTTCCGAAAATCGGTGTCCACACCATGTCGTTGCGGAACCCGACGTTGACGGTCAGACGGCTCGTGGCTTTGATCTGATCCTGAGCGAACACCCCATCGATCCAGCCGCCGTGATTCACCTCGAGGATGTTCCGGTAGTTGGCGGTATACGGAACACCGAGCAACATGGATGCCCACGAGTCTCCGCCCACACCCTGCTCCGCCCCGAGGCCCGCAGTCTGCGCCGGCCCAAACTCACCTTCAGAGTAGGCGATCGGCGAACGGAAGTTGTTGGTCTGGAAATCGCCGCCGGCTTTGATGGTGTGTCTGCCCAGGATTTTGGTAAATGCGCCGCCGAACTGCCAGTCATCCGCCAGCCCGGTTTCCTGCAGCTGTGAGCCGGTCAGCCCGATATATCCGTCCGTCCCCCACTGCGGTGCATACAGCTTGTTATCCAGAGTCATCCAGTACGTCGACATCCCGAGTGTCTGCAACTGACCAATAAACGCTGCATTTTCTCCCGGGAACCCTGTGCCGGTGAGGGCGTCTCCATAGTTTCTGCCGAAGTACACGTCCGAGAACGCCGTCGGGCTGAAGGTGTGAGTCCAGTGCCCGATGTAGTTGTGGCCGAAAACGTGGGTCGCGTTCAGCCCGACGATGTCCGCCGCGTTCGCCACCTCCTGGTCGAACTGGCTGTAACGAAACATAAGCTGATTATTGTTGCCGAAATTCTGGTCGGCACGAAGCGTTCCCGAATCCTGGTTGGTCTGCTCTGGTCCGGACGAGTAGATGTTGCTCCCGTTCACCAATGGGCCAGCGGTTGGGATCAGGGTCTGGTAGAGCGCCGAGATCGGATTGATCCGGCTGCTGGGGATACAGTTGACGTCACCGCCGCAATCGGCTGCATTGGGTTCGTTGTATTCCTGGGTAAAGGTTTCGCGCGAGTAGGTACCGGTTGCAGAATTGTAAGTCGTCGTGGTTGGATCGTAGATCGGTACGCCGAGGGCGCTGAAATCGCCGTTCCGCTCCGCATCGGTCGGTCCCAGGACTCCGGTCTCATTCGCGGAACTGAACCGGTAACCTTCCCACGCCGCGTAGAAGAAGGTCCTATTCTTGCCGTCATACACCTTCGGAATCGAGATCGGACCGCCGACGGAAGCGCCATACTGGTTTTGCCGCAATGGCGCCAGGCTCGATTCGAAGTAACCGCGGGAATCCATATCCGAGTTGCGCAGGAACTCCCAAAGAGCGCCGTGGAACTGGTTGGTCCCGGACTTAGTAACCACGCTCACGATGCCGCCGGCTGCGGCGCCGTACTCGGCGAGGTCGTTGTGACCCTGCGTTTTGAATTCCTGAATGGCATCCACGATCGGCGCGTAGTTGTATTTTGACTCGATCGTATCCAGATCGTTTGCCCCGTCCAGCATGAAATAATTGCTGCGGTTCCGAGCGCCGTTCACTGCCGGATAGCTGAAACTTCCCAGCGAGTTACCCGCCCAATTGCCGCCTCCGCCTGCGTTTTGGTCACGATTGATGGTCGAGACCCCCGCCGTGATCGTCAGCAACTGCGTAAAGTTCCGGCCGTTCAAAGGCAGGTCGGTGACTTCCTGGGTCGAAACCACCGTACCGAGCTCCGAGGTCGAAGTCTCCAGCGCCGCCCCCTCCGCGGCGTTCACGGTAATGTTCTGCGTCGTGGTGCCGACCCTGAGTTGAAAATCGAGCGTCGCGGTCTGGCTAACTTCGAGGGTTATCGGGGGTTGTGATACCGAAGCAAAGCCCGTCGCCGACGTCCGCATCGTGTAAATGCCGGGGACGACACTCGGAAATTCATAGGCCCCATCACTGTTCGTGGTCGTTGTCCTTACGACTGCGGTATTGACATTCGTAAGCTCAACGCGCGCATTGGGGATTGCGGCACCGCTCGGATCCTTGACGACGCCGTTGNNTGCGGCACCGCTCGGATCCTTGGCTACGCCGTTGACGCTCGCGTTTGCCTGCGCCATGGCGACCGGAGACACCCAACCCGCAAGACTCAAAACCACCAAAGGCACAGCGAGAAACCAGAGCCGATTCCAACACTTTCTGAGTGAGCCTCCCATAATTGCCTCCTTGC
>PMAM01000070.1:27690-30297 GCA_003152595.1 Acidobacterium sp. | reverse complement strand
CGGGGTGGCATCCAGCCCATCTCCGCCATCGAGAAGCTCATCGCTGCCGGCTCGCGTCATCCCACCGAATTCACGGCTCTGGCTGCCAACCGGGAGGCAGCCTGCAAGGTCAAACTTACGCCGTAAGCCATCGCATTTTGACCGCAGGCCTCCGGCGTGGGCGCCGTTGGGCTTCGCCCCTTACAGCAAAGGACTCATCGTTCGGACGCTGTCGCGTCGGCCGCATAATCGAACGGCTCTACCGGAACGCACCAGGGCGGAAGCCTCTCAAACTCCGCCCGTTGCCGCCCGTCAGGCCCTGCTGCCGGGCCTTCTGCTCCGATGCTAGAATCGTCGCACTGAAACGCCATGAAGGCCGTTGACATTCAGGATCGTGTGGGTGAGGACATCAGTCCGGACAGAATCCAGGCTCAGATGGAATCGATGATCGAGGATGAAGTCTTCCGTTCCAGCAAACGGTCGGTTGCGTTCCTGAAGCATGTCGTCACCGAAGCCCTGCATGGTTCCGCCGACCAGATCAAGGAACGCACCATCGGGGTCGAAGTCTTTGGCCGTTCCGCGTCCTACGACACCAATGTCGACCACATCGTCCGCACCGCGGCCACCGAGCTGCGCAAACGGCTCGCCATCTACTACGGCGACCAGAAGCACCGCTCCGAACTGCGCATCGGTCTCGTTCCGGGCTCCTACGTGCCAAAGTTCACGTTGCCACACGAAGCAACTCCGCCTGGCACTGAAGACGTCACAGCCTCCGATCACCGGCCGTTCGCTCTGCCGAGAACCGAGACGGCCCACCCATCGACGGCCGATCTGCTGCTCCCGGTCGAACCCCCTTCTGAAGCGGAACCCGAGCGAGTGCATCGGTTCAGTTGGCTCACGCTGTCCGTGGTCGCTGCGTTCCTTTTGCTTGCCATCGCAGTCGGCTGGCGCTGGCTCGGCCAGCCTTCAGCCGATTACCTCTTCTGGAAGCCGGTTCTCGATACCCCAGGTCCTGTCCTCCTCGCCGTCGGCGACGTGCCGAACGGCCCGCCGAGCCTGCCCGAGTCTGCCGAAAACGCTCCCCTGAATACTCCGGTCCCGAGCGCCGGTGCCGCGCAGACGCTTCCTCTCGCCGACGCCATGACGATCGCGCGCGTGGTCGGTGCGCTCGAAGGCCGCCAGAAGAGCGTCATCATTCGACGCGAGAGCGCCAGCTCCTTTTCCGATCTGCGCCAGGGCGCAGTGGTTCTGGTCGGGGCCTTCAATAATGAATGGAGCCTCCGCCTGACCCATTCCCTGCGCTACAGCCTGGCCATGGATCCCGACCGCCATCTCGTCTATATTAAGGACGCCCAGAATCCGTCTGCCCGCAACTGGAGCTGGGCCACCAATCAGCCTCGCGATCTGGCCAGCGGCATCAATAGTCCCAGACTGCGGGATTATGCCCTGATCTCTCGCATCCAGTCCCCCGAGACCGGCCATCTCGTGGTGGTGATCGGCGGTCTCTATACCTATGGAACAGAAGCGGCCGGCGAGTTTCTTACCAACCCGGATCTCATGCGAGAGCTGGCCCGCCGTACGCGCAGGCTGGGGACGAGCGGCACGTTACAAATCGTCATCGGCACAACCGTGACCGACGGCACGCCTGGCCCACCGGGGATTTTGGCCATTTCCACCGACTAAACGGACGCCCTTCGAGATTCCCGGAACCTGCGGCCTCAACAAAGCAATCCCTTCGAAAACAGATAGATAGCCATCGCTCCTGACCGTCAGTGACGGTATTTGTCTAGGCAACGGTGCAAGCGCTCCACTAGAAAGCCTTCGGTTCGTTGTGGTCCGACCTGGTCTCCCACATCAGCAAAACCGGGATCCACCCGGACAGAGAAGGTTCGGACCCAAAGTCGCTCTTTCGGAGGCAAAAATGAACAATCTCCTCAGACGGTTGGGATGGATCGTCCTGGTAGGCGCAGCACTTGTGTGCGCTCCACATACGGCCCTGGCTCAGGGCAACGGTCGCGTCAGCGGTACGGTCACCGATACTTCCGGCGCTGTTGTCCCTGGAGCGTCGGTGACGGCGACTCAGACCAGCACGGGGCTGGTTCTTTCCACCGTCACCAGCGGCGAAGGCACATTTGTCTTCCCCTCGCTGGTACCCTC
Source organism: Acidobacterium sp. (assembly GCA_003152595.1). Classification (GTDB taxonomy): domain Bacteria; phylum Acidobacteriota; class Terriglobia; order Terriglobales; family Acidobacteriaceae; genus Palsa-343. The sequence continues at coordinate 28,161 of PMAM01000070.1, read as the reverse complement.
CGTCTACGACGTCTCCGTCTCGAGCAAGGGGTTCCAGAACTACACCGAAAGAGGACTGCAGCTCCGCGCCGATGACGCTCTTACAGTGAATGTCAGCCTGCAGGCGGGGAGTACAACGCAGACGGTAACCGTGAATGCCGAGGCAGCCCAGGTAGACACCACCACCGGAACTCTGAACGCCGTCATTGGCAGCACCCAGGTCAACAACCTGCCCCTCAACGGCCGCAACGCAGCTACCCTCACCGCCGAAGTTGCCGGTGTTTCCGTTGCCCCCTCTGCGCAGGCCGACCAGGGCAACACCAAGACTTTTCCCGTGGCCTTCACCATTACGGCCAACGGCACTCGTGTCGGTCAGACAAACTACCTGCTCGACGGTGGCAATAATGTCGACGAATACACCAACGTCAACGCCCCATTTCCCATGCCGGATGCCGTGCAGGAATTCAGCGTGCAAACCAGTAACTACAGCGC
>PMAM01000070.1:0-27620 GCA_003152595.1 Acidobacterium sp. | reverse complement strand
TTCTTCTTCTTCGGCTATCAGAAGACCATCAATCGCGAACAGGCGCTCAGCGCCTCGGCTTCGACGCTGCCGACCGCCGCGCAGCTGGCAGGTACCTTCTCCGGAGAGAAGCAGTGCCTCACCGATCCTCTCAATCCTGCGGCGATCGTCTCCTGCACGCCGACCGGCAGCACCTACACCACGCAGGTCAACCCCAACGCCTACAGCCCGGTCGCGCTCAAGCTGCTCACCTACCTGCCTCCGCCTTCGGCGCTGAATGCCAATGGCAGCATCAGCTTTGTCGCGCCGAATTATTTCAACCTGGGCGAGGTCACAGCCAAATACGATCAGGGCATCGGAGACAAAGACAAGTTGACGTTGCGGTATTTCTCTGACGGCTATCATCAGCAGGGCGTTCTTGACCTGAAAGATCTGCTCACCTACGCCGACTATGCGCAGATCAACTACTACAACTCGCTCCTGTCGGAAGCACACACCTTCGGTCCATATCTGCTGAATAACTTCATCCTGAGCTACCAGCTTGAGGACTCGACACGAGGTCCCCAGTCGAGCAGCGTCGATGCCGCGGATCTCGGCGTGAACATCTGGCAGCCGCCCGTGAAGCAGATCAACCAGATTCTGACGAGCGGGTACTTCACCATCGGCGGCAATCCGCTGGCGGATTTCGCTCGCGCGAACTATACCCTCAGCGACGATATGCACTGGTTGCTGGGAACGCACAGCCTCTCCTTCGGCTTCCACGGCGAGATCAGCAAGATCGACGTGAATAACCAATACCGCCAGCCGGGTAATTTCACTTTCAACGCCAATAACACCGGCGATGCGATGGCCAGCTTCCTGTTCGGTTACGTCTATGAATTCTCCCAGGCGTCCGGCCAGTTCTTTGACGGACGGGCCAAATTCTATGGAGCGTACGTCGAGGACAGCTGGAAAGCGACGCGCAGGCTAACCCTGGATTTCGGCGTTCGCTATGAGCCGTTTATTCCCTGGAAGGAAGTTCAGGGCCGCATGGGCAGCTTCTTCCCGACGCTGTGGGCTTCCGGGACCCACTCCACCGTCTATCCCCTTGCTCCGGCCGGCCTGCAGTTCTCCGGCGATCCCGGTTTCAACAAGCAGGGCGTTCCTTCTGAATATGACCACTTCATGCCNNGGTATGTTCTTCGACAGTCGCATCAACAGCGCCCTGTTCAACATTTATACGAATACGTCTCCTTACATCACCAACGTAGACGTGACGAACGCAGCAGCCGGAACTAAAATTACCTTCGCCGATCCTTACGGCAGCTATGGCATTGCTAACCCATTTCCAGCGCCGCAGCCTCCGCCGCCGACCTCTCCGATTCCTCCGCAGGCGTTCCTGACCTACGATCCGTTCTCCGGATTTCAGGACCCCGTCACCTATTCCTATAACCTTGCGCTGGAACAGCAGATATCAAGCAGCACATCGGCGCGCCTTGCCTATGTAGGCGAAGCCAGCCGCCATGAATGGGAAAACATCGAGTTGAATCCGTTTGTAAGCGGCGGCGCCAACCGCATCTACAACCAACCCGGATGCACCGCGAACAACAGCTGCTACTCGCAGCCCATCACCGCGGCCAACACCGGCGGAAACACCAACTACAACTCGATGCAGTTCTCCCTCGAGCACCGTTTGACCTACGGCCTGAACGGGCTCTTCAACTACACGTGGTCGAAGGCGCTCGATAACCTGCCCTTTAACCAGGCAGCGACCTCCATCGGTGCCGGCAACTCCTACGTTTATCCCTACTATGTGCCGAACTTCAGGAGTTTGGACTACGGTCCGTCCGACTTCGACCACCGAAACGTCATCTCCGCCTCGTTCGTCTATACCGAGCCGGCGGTTCTTCACGATTCGCCGGCCGCCCTCCGTTACATCGCGAACGGCTGGGAAACGACGGGCATCGTACAGTTCCGCAGCGGCGATCCGCTTACCGTCATCTCGAGCGCATCCAATAACTCGAAGTCCGGACAGCAACGCGATCGTGCCGTGCTCATCGGCAACGCCTACGGTGGCACGGCCTGCAAAGCGGGCACGCACTGCAAGTCCTATCTCAATCCAGCCAGCTTTACGAATAACGCCTCAGGTACCTACGGCAACATCGTGAAGGGGTCGTTCGTCGGCCCGCAGTATGCCGACTGGGATGCCAGCCTGGCTCGCCGCTTCGCGATCACCGAGGGCACCTACTTTCAGCTCCGCGCAGAATACTTCAACGTGCTCAATCACCCAAATTTCGGCGATCCAGGCACCACCGCAACCAGCTCGAACTTCGGGCAGATTACGAGCACATCGCCGCAGAACTCAAACTATTCGAACGATCCTCGCATCGCTCAGATGTCTGTGAAGTTGGTGTTCTGACCGTCACGTGGGCGTAGTCCTCAGGGCTGCGCCCATGGTCAGCTTCGATCGCGTCTGAGCGAACGTCGACAAAGGTCCGTTCCGGTCGTGTCGGTCCGTGGATCGGCGTGTCACATGGTTCACGTGAGCAAAAGTCAGAGGTGTGCCGCATGAGTCGCTCGGCAAAGAGAATCGGCATCATAGCGTGCGCGGCCGTGACTCTGGCCGCTGCAGCAGGAAGCGCCGTGTCTCCTTCGGTTCACCCACCCGCCGGCCGCTTCTACCGCAACCCCATTCTGTTTGCCGACTACTCCGATCCCGACGTCATCCGCGACGGATTGAATTACTACCTCATCGCATCGAGTTTTCATTTCGTCCCCGGCATCCCCATCCTGCGTTCCACCGATCTGGTGCATTGGACCATTACCGGGCATGTGGTTCGCCGCCTCGACATGGATCCCCGTTACAACCTGACTGGCGGCAATCGCTATGGCGGAGGAGTGTGGGCGCCGGCCATCCGGCGCCACGCCGGGCTCTTCTATGTCTACTTTCCCACGCCCGGGGAGGGCATCTTCGTCAGCACAGCGCCCGCAATCGACGGTCCGTGGAGTCCACCCGTCGCCGTGATCGCAGAACATGGCCTCGAAGATCCGTGTCCTTTCTGGGATGACGATGGCTCCGCCTGGCTCATCCATTCGAAGGTGGGAGCGGGGCCTCTGATCCTCCACCGCATGTCGCCCGATGGTATGCATGTCCTCGATGATGGAAAAATCATCATCGACGACCCGCAACATTTCCCTTTTCTGGAAGGACCGAAGCTCTATAAGCGCGACGGCATCTACTACATCTTTGCGCCTTTCGGCGGTGTCGGTACCGGCTCTCAGGCGGTCTTCCGCTCGCAGAATATCTTCGGACCCTGGGAAAACCGTGTCGTCCTCGAAGAGGGTTCCACAAAGATCAATGGCCCGCACCAGGGCGGCTATGTGGAAACGCCCGACGGACAAGGCTGGTTCATCCACTTTCAGTCCAGCGCCGCTCACGGACGCATCGTGCACCTTGAACCGGTGCACTGGCAGGATGGCTGGCCGGTCATCGGCGAGCCTATCCACGGCTCAACCACAGGAGAGCCCGTACCCTTTGGTCCGATACCCCACGACACGACCGTCACGCCTTCGGTCCGCCCGCAGACCTCCGACGAGTTCAGCACCGCCATGCTCGGCCCGCAATGGGAGTGGAACCATAACCCCGACAACACGAACTGGTCGCTGACCGATCGTAGTGGATATCTCCGGCTCATACCCATGCATGCTGACGGATTGCTCGAAGCACGCAATACGCTCACCCAGTCGATGCAGGACGACTCTTTTCAACTGACGGTTCGCATCGATTTGTCGGCGATGCGATCGGGTGTACACGCCGGTCTCGCCGTCTTCGAGAAAGACGCTAGCGGACTGGAAATCGTTCAGCATGGCGACCAGCGCGAACTGGACTATTTTCATTTGCCCGACCAAACGCCAGGAGTCCAGTTGCCATCCGCCATTGTGCGGTTGCGCGTCTCCGTACAAGGCGACAGCGCGACCTACTCCTACAGCGAGGATGATGGCCGTACCTACCATCCTCTGGGTTCATCAACGCAAATCCATTCCAGCTGGTGGAAGGGACCGCGTCCTTCACTCTTCGCCTACACCACGGATGCAACTGAACCGGGTGTGGTCGACTTCGACTGGGTTCACTATGAGCCGATAGGGACGAATCCCTGGTAAGGCTCGGCTTTAAGCTACATTTAGTGTTGGCACAGGCGGCGGGGCGAAAGGCCGCGGACGCATCATGACCGGTACACTAAAAATGCTCAGGAAAGAACGACGCCAACGCGCCGCGAAAGCCGTCAAATGATAAACGTCCTGGAGAGAGGATCGCTTCCGTTTTGCCAGGTCGACTGAGACTCCTGCAGCCTTTTGTCGTGATGCTGTGTGCGCTGAGTGTAGCTGAGGCGCAGATGGGCGAAGGGCACCCGATTCCGCCGCCCCCGCCGCCCTGCGGCAGGATGACAAAATGCAGCGGCCGCGCCATTCCGCAGCTCGAGGACATCACCGCCTCGACCGGCATCACCTTCACGCATGCCTCCGATCCGGTGAAGAAATACATCATGGAATCGATGAGTGGCGGCGTTATCCTCATCGACTATGACCGCGATGGCTGGCCGGACATCTACTTCACGAATCAGCCGACCGTCGATCAGGTACTCAGGGGCATCTCCGCACCCGGTGCTCTTTATCACAACAATCATGACGGCACCTTTACCGACGTCACAGCAAAGTCCGGCTTGAACAGTAAGTGCCTCGCGAACGGTGGCGCCGTTGGAGACTACAACAATGACGGGTGGCCCGACCTCTATCTCACATGCCTCGGCGGCAACGTTCTTTACCGCAACAACGGAGACGGCACCTTCACCGACGTCACTGAACAGGCTCACGTTCGCGATGGCCGTTATTCCACAGGAGCTTCGTTCGGCGACTACGACAACGACGGATTCGTCGATCTGATGGTCGTCAATTATGTTGATTTTCACCTCGACGACCTGCCGAAGTTTGGAAGCGCTTCCTTCTGCAAGTACCGCGGACTCGACGTACAGTGCGGCCCGCGAGGGCTGCGCGGCGCCGGCGACTCGCTCTACCATAACAATGGTGACGGCACATTTACCGAAGTATCGAAGGCTGCCGGTGTCGACGATCCCAACGGCTACTATGGGCTCGGTGTTGTCTGGGCCGACTTCAATAACACCGGGCGCCCCGATATCTACATCACCAACGACTCAACCCCGAAATATCTCTACAAAAATCTCGGCAACGAAAAATTCGACGAGATAGGACTCCTGTCCGGAACCGCTGTGAGCGAAGATGGCTCCGAACAGGCTTCCATGGGCATCGCGCTGGGCGACTACAACCACACCGGGCGCCCCTCAATCTATGTCACAAATTTCACCGACGAGAACAGCCTTCTTTATAAGAACGAGGGCAATTGGAGTTTCGACGAAGTCTCCTGGCCCGCCGGCGTCGCCATTCCGTCGCTCCCATGGGTGAAATGGGGAACCGCCCTCGTCGATCTTGACAACGATGGCTGGCTTGACCTCATCGCCGCTACCGGCCACGTCTACCCCCAGGTCGATCAGCTACCCTCCGGCGGTGGTTATCGCCAGCCGAAGATTCTGGAGATGAACCAGAAGGATGGCACCTTCTGCGACGCCAGCGATCAAGCAGGACCAGCAATCATGGAGCGCCGCGTCTCCCGCGGACTGGCCGTCGGCGATCTGTTCAACGATGGAAACATGGATATCGTGGTGGAGGACCTCGACGGCAAGCCGATGACCCTGCGCAATCACGGCATCCCCGGACGTCACTGGGTCAGCTTCGAACTGACTGGAACAAAGAGCAATCGCCTGGCCTTGAATGCGCGCGTCAAAATCGTGGCCGGCGGTGTAACACAAACCAGCGAGATTCACAGCGGAGGCAGTTATCTCTCACAAAATGATCTGCGCGTCCATTTCGGTTTAGGTACAGCCGCAAAGATAGACAAGGTGGAAATCCGCTGGCCATCAGGCCTGGTGGAAGACCTGGCCAATGTCGCAGTCGATCACCATTACGCCGTGCTGGAAGGTAAAGGCATCGTGGATCCTGCCCTCGTCCGCCCCACGCCGGTAAAGCGCGTCGCAGCGTCAGTAGCGCAACCGCCCACGGCGCCGCCTGGATAAAGCAATTATCGGTTGAGATAATGCAATTCAAACAATTGCGACCGTTCTTTTGACTCTTACAGCAGTAGAGGCTCAATGCAGTACCGTGAAGCACACTGGCTGCTGTTTGCGCAGACGAGAGGACCACGCCGATGAATCGATACGTTTTCTCCGGTCTCCTCGCCTCCGCGATCCTGTCGGCCTCGCTGCACGCGGCGGATGTAACTCCCCTGCACGACGGCTGGCGAGTGCAGTCCGCCTGCAGACTTCAGGTTTCCGGAGATGCAATTTCCTCCCCGGGCTTCTCCACCGAGGACTGGATCGGCGCTGAGGTGCCCTCGACTGTCCTGGCCGCGCAAGTCGCAGCCGGCATCTTTCCCGATCCTTACTTCGGCGACAACCTGCGCAAAATTCCCGGTGCCTCCTATCCGATTGGCGAACTCTTTGCCAACCTTCCCATGCCAGCCGATAGCCCGTATCGCTGTGGCTGGTGGTATCGCGACGCGTTCACCGCGCCGGCCGCCACCGCACCGGACCGCCGCTACTGGCTCCACTTCGGCGGCATCAACTATCGCGCGGAGATTTGGCTCAACGGCCTCAAGATCGCGGATTCCTCGCAAATCGCGGGCGCTTACCGCACCTATGACCTCGATGTAACAGATACGCTCAAGCCAGGCGCCGCGAACGTTCTTGCCGTGCAAGTCTTCGCCCCCACCGAGCACGACCTCGGTATCAACTGGGTCGACTGGAATCCCGCTCCCCCCGACAAGGACATGGGCCTGTGGGGTGATGTGAACCTCCTCAGCACCGGCGCCGTCGTGCTCCGTTCGCCCATGGTCGTCACCCATCTGCCCGACGAAAGCCTGCAGACCGCCGAACTCACCATCCATGCCGAACTCGACAACGCGTCGAACGACGAGGTGCAGGGCACGGTCTTCGGCTCAGCGGCCGGCGTCACTTTCGAGCGGCCCGTGCATCTTGCCCCGCACGAACAATGCACCGTCACCTTCACCCCCGAGCAGTTCCCGCAACTGCGCATCCATAATCCGAAGCTCTGGTGGCCCTGGCAAATGGGCGATCCGCACCTTGAGACTTTCACCATGAGCTTCAGCAGCCAGGGCCAGACGATGGACGAGAAAGCCGTCCAGTTCGGCATCCGCGAAATTACCTCGGAATTCGCGGCCAACGGCGGTGGCCGCCTGTTCCGCGTCAACGGTAAACCCATCCTCATCCGCGGCGGCGGCTGGTCGCAGGACATGCTGCTGCGCACCGATCCCGCGCGGCTGCGGGAGCAGTTCCGCATGGTGCGCGATCTGAACCTCAACACCATCCGCCTCGAAGGAAAACTCGACACCGACGACTTCTTCAATCTTGCCGACAAGAATGGAATCCTCGTCATGCTCGGCTGGTGCTGCTGCGATCACTGGGAACGGTGGCAGACCTGGACCCCTGAAGACCTCGCCATCGCCACTGCCTCGCTGCGTTCGCAGATGCTGCGCCTCCGCCATCACCCCAGCCTGCTGGTCTGGCTCAACGGCAGCGACAATCCGCCGCCGCCCAATGTCGAGAAAGCCTACCTCGATATCGAAGCCGCGACGCACTGGCCCAATCCCATCCTCTCCTCGGCATCGGCGCGGCCCACCGCGATCTCAGGAGAGAGCGGCGTTAAGATGACCGGTCCCTACGACTACGTCGAGCCCAGCTACTGGTATGTCGATCATCGCTACGGCGGAGCCTGGGGATACAACACCGAAACCAGCCCCGGCCCGGCGATTCCTTCACTCGCCAGCCGCAAAAAATTCCTGCCCGATCCCGAAGCATGGTCGCCCTCGGCCGACTGGGCCCTCCACTACGGCAGCGGCAAATTCAAAACCCTCAAAGTCCTCGACAACGCGATGAGCGCCATCTACGCCCCGCCCACGTCGGCGGCTGACTACGAGCGTATGGCGCAAACCATGGCGTACGACTCCGAGCGCGCTATGTTCGAGTCCTACGCCAAAAATAAGTACGTCTCCACCGGCGTCATTCAGTGGATGCTGAACAACGCATGGCCCTCCATGATTTGGCACCTCTACGATTACAATCTCGACGCCGATGCCGGATACTTCGCCGTAAAGAAAGCCTGCGAGCCGCTTCACATCCAGTACTCGTACGACGACCAGTCCATCGTGGTCGTCAACAGCACCTACCATCCAGTCTCCGGCCTGCATGCCAGCATCGATGTGCACGGCATCCGATGGAATGAGCTCTACAGCGCAAAGGCAGACGTCACCGTCGCCGCCGACAGCTCCCAGCGTGTCTCCGTCCTTCCGCAGAGCCTCAACTCCGGATTAGAACGAATCTTCTTCATCGACCTCACGCTCACCGATTCCGCCGGTCACGTTGTCAGCCACAACTTCTACTGGGTTCCGTACACCCTCACCACTTTCAACTGGGCCGGAACCGATTACACGCACACTCCTGCGGAACTCTATCCGGATCTGACCGCCCTCGCTCATCTGCCGCCGGCGACGATTGCTGCCCACGCGGAAATCGCGGACCCGCAACATGGACGCGAACTCCAGCTGCATCTCCAGAACCGCTCCGATGCGCTCGCTTTCCAGGTCCATGCCTCCGTTCGCACCGTATCCGGCGACCTCGTCGCGCCCGTCTTCTGGTCCGACAACTGGATCGAAATCGTTCCCGGAGCCTCAACGACCCTCACCGTCGAGCTTCCCGAAAACGCGCCTCCGAATTCCGTCATCCAGCTCGATGGCTGGAACATCCAGCCAGCCACGATCACGCCGATTCCGTCGTTGCCGGCTTCAGTACACGACTAAGGGGGTAGTCCCTCCCCTCACGCGCGCGCGGTCTCAGCACGATCGTGCCCCGCGCTTCACTTCGGATTTCCTGATGAGATTCATGGAAGCTCCAGTCTTTCGTGGCGTCCCTGAAGGCGCTCATCTGGAGCAGGTCACGCAGAGAGTACACTGACACAATGCTCCCCGACGCACAGGAGCATGAATCGAGGCCTGCGTGGCCAGATCCCCCCGTCCTGCCTTTCTGCACCCGCTCCAGTCCGATGGTTCCGTTTCTTCGATTTGCCGTCGATGCCTGAAGACGATCGCAAACAGGTCCAGCGAAGTCGATCTCCGGAAGCCCGAAGACATCCACATTTGCTCGGCATTTAGCTTGCGTGGAATTTTTTCTCCCAACGAGGCAAAGCGAACGGGGGAATGAAACTCGCGACGTGGTTTTGCGCACTGCGACGCGATCTTATGCGGCGCATTTACCATTTCGGGGCTGCTGATGCTGTTCCCTTAGCGAAGTCGCCAGCCAATGCGAGGCAAATGCTATACTGAGTTTGCGCTCAGTGATTTGGTCGTGAGTGGCTTTTCGCCTTCTACAGGCAATTCAGCCTTGCACAGATTTCCCCAAGCCCCTACAGCGTAGCCCTCCAGTCTTTCCCGCTGGCTCAGGATCTGGTTTGAGAAAGAACCAGGCGGCTGAGCAAGCTTGTCCGCCAGAGAAGTCTGGCAAAACTGCCGGGATCGCGCAGCGATTTGCGTGGGAGGGTGCCGATCGGCAGTGTGCCGATGGGCGGTTCGTGCAGCGTGGGTCAGTTCCGGGCGCGGGCATTCTTCAATGCCGGCCGCCAGTCCTAGGGACGTTTCGGTTCTTCCTTACGCACATTTTTTGAAGCAGGCTTGCGCATGCTTGCGCTGCGCCTTGTGTCCGGCTCCGTTTGCAGGCCTCCATGAAATCGAGGCTCCCGGAGCTATAGAAAGATTGATTTTGACGACTCAGTTCTCGCAGTTTTCTCTCTCCAGCGCCCTCATGGCGCGGCTCAAAGCCAACCAGTTCGAGATCCCCACCCCGGTGCAGGCCGGTGCCATTCCGCCTGCGCTCGAAGGCCGGGATGTCCTGGCCACCGCGCAGACCGGAACCGGTAAAACCCTCAGCTTCCTGATCCCCATCGTGGAAATGCTGCAAAAGGCGGAAGGGCGCGACACGCTTGCCCTCATCGTCCTGCCCACCCGCGAACTCGCCATGCAGGTGGAGACGGCCTTTCGCGCAGTCCGTTCCAGCCAGGCGCAGACCGTCGCGCTGGTCGTGGGCGGCATGTCGGAACAAGGGCAGTTGGAGACCATCCGCCGCGGCGTGCGTCTGATTGTGGCGACACCGGGGCGGCTCGAAGACTTCCTCAAGCGCAAGCTGGTACGGCTCGCGCAGGTCAGGATCCTCGTGCTCGACGAGGTGGATCGCATGCTGGATATGGGCTTCGAGCCGGCCATTCGCCGCATTGCGGCCACGACCCCCGCGGAGCGCCAGACCCTGTGCTACTCGGCGACGCTCGAAGGCGCGGTGAAAGAAGTGGCGCGCAACTATCTCAAAAACCCGGTTCGCGTTGAGATCGGCTCGGTGATGAAGCCGGCCGAGAATGTCAAGCTGCAGGCCTTTGACGTGGATGCGGACAAGAAGCAGGAGCTTCTGGAGCATTTGCTGAATGCTGAGAAAGGCAGCTTTCTGGTTTTTGTGCGCACCAAACATGGCGCCGACCGGGTCGCGCGGCGGTTAGCTCGATCCGGCCATGCGGCCATCCAGATTCACGGCGACCGTTCGCAATCGCAGCGGAACCAGGCTTTGCGCAACTTCACCGAGGGCCGGCATCGTGTGCTGGTGGCCACCGACGTGGCCGCACGCGGCCTCGACGTGGCCGACGTCGCCCATGTCGTTAACTACGACCTTCCCAAAGCCGCCGAGGATTTTGTGCATCGTGTCGGCCGCACCGGCCGCGCTTCGGCCAAAGGCATCGCTTCCACCTTTGCCGGACCGGCCGAGCGCAACGATCTGCGCAAAATTGAACGCGCACTTTCCATTCAGATGCGCCACTTCCGCGTGCGCGCAGTGCGATAAACGGAGCTAACGAGAACGCGGCTTCGCCATCGTTTCAGGTTCAAGCTCGTCTCAACGTTGAATGCGCGGATTGATCTCTAACTGCCCGCTCCTGCCGGCAGGCCTGCTTCATGCACGGCCGGCTGCACCACGGGCGCCTTGGAATCAGGAAAGCCTGCGAGTCATGACCTGGAAGTGATATCCCATCACAGCCAGGGTCATGGCCGTTCCGAAGGAGCGCCGGTAACGCGTGGCCGCGGCCGCAAAGAACCTCCAGTAGCTCCAGCGTTGTGAACTGAAGATTCCCTGGCGCACGATCGATGTGACCAGCGCGCGCGCGTTCGCGGTAGTCATCCAGCGCTGCTTCATGCGCTTCTCGCCGGGCGCGCTCTGGATCCTGTTCAGGTACAGCCTGACCCGCTTGTAGTAAGCGTCGCTGCTGTAGATCTGCTTCAGCACCGAGCGATACCCTTCCACCAGTTTCGCTGCGTCCATGCGTGGCAGAAAGTTCAGGCTCGTGCTGGTGTTGTTGCCGGCGCCGGTGTGCAGAATGCGGCCCTCCCGGCCCAGGCGGCGGAAGAGCTGCGTCCCGGGCATGGCCTGCAGCAGCCCCACCATCGCGATGGGGATGCCGCTCTTCCTGATGAAGTCGGTCATGCGGTCGAAAATGTCTTCACGGTCGGTATCGAAGCCGAGGATGAAGCCGCCCATCACCTGCATGCCATAGCTTTGAATGATGGCCACGCTCTCCAGCAGGCTGCGCCGCGTGTTCTGCAGCTTGTTGGCCGCGATCAGACCCGATTCGTCGGGTGTCTCGATGCCCAGAAAGACGGAGACGAAGCCCGCGTCTTTCATGAGCTGCATCAGCTGAGGGTCGTCGGCAAGATTCAGTGAGGCCTCAGTAACAAAGTCAAAGGAGGTCTTGTGCTGATTGCGCCACTCGGCCAGCGCTGCGCATAGTTCCTTGGCGCGTGCCTTATTGCCGATGAAGTTGTCGTCCACAATGAAAACACTTTCGCGCCAGCCGGAGGCTCGCAACTGGTCCAGTTCGGCGAGTACCTGCTGTACCGACTTGGTGCGCGGCCGGCGGCCGTAGATTTCGATAATGTCGCAGAACTCGCAGTTGAACGGACAACCGCGCGAATACTGCACAGCCATCGTGGAATAGCGGCGCATTTTGATGAGACCGAGCTTGGGGAGCGGGCTGCTCTCCATCGCCGGGCGTTCCGTGGCCTGGTAGACCGGGCAGGCCGCNNCGGACAGACTGCTGGCGATCGGACCGCCCACCACGGTGCGCAGGCCGATGGTGCGGCATCGCGCGAGAATGGCGAACAGCGCGTCCTTCTGGATGTGCATGGCGCTGATCAGCGCTACGTCGGCCCAGGCAAGATCCCGGTCGCGCAGCCGCTCCACGTTCTCATCCACCAGGCGTTTGTTCCACGAGCCAGGCACCAGGGCGGCTACGGTCATCAGGCCCAGCGGAGGCTGCGCCGCCCGCTTGCCCAGGAACGACAGGGCATGCTTGAAGCTCCAGTAGGTCTCGGGCAAGCGGGGGTAGATGAAGAGGGCGTTCATGAATCACCTCAGAGGGAGGAGAAGCCTCTGGCGAAGATGAACCACCAGGCGTGCAGCAGACGCGCATCAATCCAGGTTCACCATGCGAGTTGCCCCAGCGAATCTGACTGAGAGGCTTAAAGAGGTTCCTCTGCTGTGGACCGTCCCTCGGCCTACAACCCTACTCCCCTCTGGACGCCCGGAATGTAACAAGATTGTCTTTGTCGAGGCGACCGTCGAAGACCGAATCTGGTATCGTCGCTGGAACGCACTGTGCGTCGTCTCAGGTACAGGCTGAAATCGACGGCTGGCAATCAAAAAAGCGTAAACTCAGATCAGCGAGGACGATTGACTCACAAATCCAACGCGAGCCAGACGGGCCTGCATGCATACGCATGCACAGCAGAAGGCTTTGCGTGGATCAGCCGATATCTCTTGATCCTGATCGCGCTGTCACTTGTCACCATGCCGATCACAGAGCACCTCTGGGCCTGGGATCGTTTTCTTCACGGCGGCCAGGACTTTGAGTTGGGCGCCCTTCTGGTGCTGTCATTTCTCTGCCTGGTGCTGGTCCTCTCCAGGCAATGCCAAAAGCGGGTCGAATCTTCATTGTCGACCTGGTGTGTTGCCGCGCTCCAGTCCATAAACTGCGTTGCCCCAGGGATTTGCCCGACGGGTCAGGTTTCGGGCCTCTATCCTGATCCCGGGACCGATCCCGAATCAGGCAGGCGCGACTTTCCCCTTCAGATCTGAGGCATCGCGCCTCATCAAACATGTCATGGATGGCTCCTGCTGAGCCCTTCGCCCGTCGTTGCTATCCCTCCAACTGCATCCCGGAAGTGGAGAGATCATGAAGAAATCCGAAGTTGTTCGTGCATGGGCTCGCATCCTGGCCGGCCACGCCCCCTCCCTTTCCATCGAGATCACCAAAGAGTGCCCCCTGCGCTGTCCCGGGTGCTATGCCTTCGACGCTGCCCATCTTGGAGGCGAAACCGAGCTCCGGGAACTCGCCGACTACCGGGGCGACGAGCTGGTCGCGCGCGTTCTCGCGCTGATCGATGAGAACCGGCCTCTCCATGTCTCCCTGGTTGGCGGCGATCCCATGGTTCGGTACCGCGAACTTGATGCTCTGCTCCCGCAGATCGAGAGCCGTGGTGTGCATACCCAGGTCGTTACCAGCGCATTTAGAGTGATCCCGGTTGAATGGATGAAGTACAGCAAGCTGAATATCGTGGTATCGATCGATGGACTGCAGCCGGAGCACGATGCACGGCGCAAACCCGCCACCTATGAGCGCATTCTCAAAAACATCAAAGGTACGAGAATCACGGTCCACTGCACCATCACGTCGCAGATCGCAGGGCGTCCCGGCTACCTCGAAGAATTTCTCGCTTTCTGGTCGAGCCAGCCAGAGGTGGCCAAGGTGTGGTTCAGTCTCTTTACTCCGCAGCGCGGGGCCACCGACGTGGAGATACTGACTCCTGCGCAGCGAGCAACTGCCATCACCGATCTGCGGCGGTTGCGGCTGAAATATCCGAAACTGGATATGCACGAGGCTGTCATTGAGGAGATTGCGTCCCCACCGCGCAATCCTGAAAGTTGCATCTTTGCCAGAACCACCGCCATCGTCTCCGCCGACCTGCGCACCCGGGTCACTCCCTGCCAGTTTGGAGGAGACCCCGACTGCACGCAATGTGGCTGCATCGCATCCATGGGCCTGGCCGCCGTCGGCCATTACCGGGTTGCCGGTCCCCTGACCGCCGGGCAAATCTTCATGGCCTCCGATCGCTTCGGCAAACGCTGGAAGAATCTCCAGCAGAGGCTCTCGCGCAAGCCGCCCATTCGTTCGGAGTCTTCTCCTTTCAACATCCTCACGCCGGAAGTTCCCAAAACAGAGAGATCCCCCTGGCTTGGCGAGCAATGATGGGGCTTCCTGCGAATCCACTGGCGAGATGGCCCGCGCACAGCTTTTACTGGATTCGCCTCCAGCGGTGGTACACTGGAAGCTGATCGTCGAATCTGACTTGGTCTTCTTGCCTGTTCTGCTATCCGCTTGACTCGCAATCAATTCCACTTGAGTTCAGCGATACATCAAGCAACAAAGGAATAGCTATGGAACAGGGAACAGTGAAATGGTTTAACGATGCGAAGGGCTTCGGCTTTCTGAGCCGCGCCAATGGCGAAGACGTCTTCGTGCATTATTCGGCGATTAAGACCGAAGGATATCGTTCGCTTCAGGAAGGCCAGGCGGTCCAGTTCGATGTCGTGAAGGGGCCGAAAGGCTGGCAGGCCGAGAACGTTCAGATTGCCTGATTCAATGAATCGCCGGGGAGTGGTCGCCTGCGATCGCTCCCCCGGTTCTCGCCGGTGTAGATGAGCAATCCAGCACCACCGATGGCTACCGCTGCCCGGACAACTTCGATGACTCGCACAGTCGCTGTATCCGCGGCCTGCCCTACGAAACAGAGTTTTAAGTTCAACGGACTTTGCTGCGGATGAGTCGACCGCGATTTGCGAGCGGCCTGGCCAGACAGCAAGGTTCGATGGTATTTCGAACGCAGCACACACCTGAAGCATGGACGAGAGGGACCTATGGCCGGAGATCAGCAACTCACCTGTAGCGATTGCGGGCAAGTATTCACGTTTTCTGCCGAGGATCAGGATTTCTTCCGCGAACGTGGTTATTCGACGCCGAAGCGCTGTAAAACATGCCGTCAGGCCAGGAAATCCGAACAGCCGGGTGGCGGTGGCGGCGGAGGGTACCAGCGCAGTTCCTCAGCGAGTACAGCTGTGACCTGCTCCGGATGCGGACAGCAAACCACAGTTCCCTTCGAGCCCCGCGGCGATCGTCCCGTCTACTGCCAGAACTGCTATCAGGCCCGCAAGGGCAGCGGTGGTGGTGGTGGTGGTGGCAACCGGCGAGGCTATGGCAGAGACCGTTAGGACATGGTGTTTCCAGCGTGGGTCAAGCGTTCACCTGCGCTGTCGGAAAGGTAGCAGAACCTTCAACCCTTCATCGGTCTCCGAGGATCTCCCATGAAAAAGCCCGTGCCGCACGACAAATACTTTCTTAGATCGCTCCATCAGGAAATCGATCTTTATGATCGTAAACTTCTCTATCTCGAGAAGTTTGTCCAGTTCACGTCGATGGCCGATCGCAAGGAAGCCGAGAAGAAGTTACTCGCGAAACGGGCACTTCTTGAAGTAACAGCCAGGCAACTGGTTGCCGACGGAGTGGAGTTCAAGCCCACAGATCTCCCACGGTCCTTCCGTGTTGCGGCAGGGGCCACCGCGGATCTTTAATCTCGGCTCGGGTGCCGGGGAGAGGCCTGCCTTTTCGCTCGGCTTCGCTTAGCCAGGCGGGATTCCTTCCTGGGAGCAACCATGAAGCCTGATCCCAAAACGCAGGGTTTTCCTCTGTGCGATCTTCACCATTGTCCGATGCGGCGGGTCATGCTCGAGCAACCGGCGTCGCAAGAAATCCCGTCGTTCCACCAGTGCGAGCGGCGCGACTGTAGTCGCGTTTTCCGCGATGGCCACGGATATTCGGATTTTGCGGACGACCGGTTTGATGTTTCGCGCTTGTCTTATCGCCAGTGTCCTGCCTGTGCAGGGACCCTCTATCTCGCTGAAGTAGATCATGCGCTGAAGGTTGAGACGTGGGAATGTGCAGTGATGGAGTGTGACTACATCGAAACTGTTCACTCTCCAGCATCGCGCTAAGTCTCGCTGTGTCCCGACCGGCATGGAATTGAACATTCGAGTTAGCTCATGTTGAATCGACAGCGGTTGTCCAGGTCGGGCGAATTCCCCCAGGCCGTGAGCACGGATGTCCTTTTCGGCGTATTCTTGGCATTAGTAACTCGAACTATCCTTTCTCGCCTTTAGCCCACCGGAATTCCGCTCCAGACGAGCAACGTTCAGGCAGTCAACGGGACCACTGGAGCGGCGGATGAGCCTCATCAAAAAATCCGATGTGAAGAACTATCTTTCGACCCGAACGGGCGCCCGTGCGCTTCCGGTCCGCCCTGCGATCCATTCCGATCCGACTGGCTACTCCGAAGATGGCAGCAGAGACGCGCCGGTGGATGCGGCTTCCGCGTCTGGAGCAGGCGTCTCCGGCACGGGTGAATCTGCGGCGCCCGCGGCGGACGCGCAGAAGCCGAGGGCATGAGTAACCGGTCGATGTTTCTCCGCAGCGGTTGCCTCCTGCCCGGTGGTTTCAGGCTGAAGCAGGAGCGATTCAACAAAGGCTGGATGCTGGCGGGTGATATCTCTGCCACGGGCCTGGATGCGACGCTCCGCCGGTCGGGATGGCACTTCCGGTCGTTCTTCTTCAGCTGTTCCCGGCTGGGCTGCGGCAAAACCGAGATATCGGCCATCTCCCACGCGACCGCTCGCGCCTTACGCCGCATCGCCGACAAGTTCAATGTCGCCGAGGTGGACCAGGTCCAGGTCTCCAACTATCCCGGCTTTCGCATCGCCAGGGTTACGGCGCACGCGTGCGAAATAGCCAAAATCGGTTGAAGTATGATTCGAAAAATTGGTCTCCGCAATCAGGAATCGGTCCCGATACTCGCGACTGCGGATTCCCCCTGCCGCTCGAAATACTTCTCGATCTCCTCGAGGGTCCGGCCCCTGGTCTCGGGCAGAAAGAACGTCGCGGTCAGAAGGTAGATCGCCGTGCATCCGGCCCAGAAGAAGAACATCGCGTAGTACCCGAAGATGCCGACCACAGGCAGGAAAAGTGCCGCGATCAGCGTCGAGATTCCCTGGTTGATCAGCAGAGCGATGCCCATCCCCGTGGAACGAATCCGCGTCGGCATCAGTTCCGACAGCATGAGCCACACGACCACGCCCGGGCCCACGGCGTAGGCCAGAATGAACAACCCCAGACAGGCGGCGACGGCCCATCCCGTGCTCGGCCCGGGCACCAGCCCATAACGCGCGCGGCGGATGACCAGCGCAGCGCCAGCCTCTTTGGCATCGGGCGCAATCCGCACCACAGGATCGCTGCCGTCGCTCAGCACCGTATCCATGTGATCGCCATCGCCGTAGGAATAGACGACCGTGAGCGAGGTTGGGCGGCCCGGCGTCTCCGCGGGCAAAGTACTGCTGTTGAGCGGCAGAGTCAGCCGATCACCGGCGACTGCGGACTGCATCGTGGCGCGCACGTCGCTGGTTCGCGTCTCGATGGTGTGGAAGATCAAACCCGCGGCGAACAACGCGATCACCACGCCACCGGTACCGA
This sequence comes from Acidobacterium sp., assembly GCA_003152595.1. Taxonomy (GTDB): domain Bacteria; phylum Acidobacteriota; class Terriglobia; order Terriglobales; family Acidobacteriaceae; genus Palsa-343. The sequence goes on along the minus strand of PMAM01000070.1, from coordinate 9,857 downwards.
TGCGCAGCAGGAAGCGGCGTCCGCGGCGGTCGACGAGCGCCACCGCCACCAGCGTCATGCCGCAGTTCATCAATTTCACCACAACATCGCCCTGCGTGGCGTGGCGCGCGCTCATGCCCGCCTGGCGCAGGATGATCACCAGAAAGCTAAGGATGGAGTTGATGCCGGTGGTCTGCGTACAGGCCAGAACGATGCAGGCCAGCACGAACGGAACGACATATTTGCGTCGCCACAACGAATCGTGCGCGCCGGTCGCGGCGGCTTTATCTTGCTCGCGCGCCACATCTTCCATTTCCCGCCACACAATGTCCGCTTCCCGCTCCGGGAGTGCGCGCAGCAGCGCGGCGCGCGCCTGCGGGATGCGGCCTTTGCGGAACAGCCAGCGCGGCGTTTCACTCAGGAACCAGCAGGAAATAAAAAACAGAATCCCGGGGTAGATGACGGTGAGGAACATGCCGCGCCAAGCGTGGTTTTCTGCGGCGCTCACCAGCAGGGCGTTGCCGGCGGCCTGCGCGATGGCCGTCTCCGCATGCCGGGTATAGAGCCACCCGATGAGCGCGGCGATAACAATGCCCAGGGTCAGCATGAACTGGAAGATCGCCGTGCCGCGGCCACGCTCATTGGCGCTGAGACACTCCGCGAGATAGAGGGGCACCACGACCGCGATGACCCCGCCGCTCATGCCCTGCAGCAAACGACCGAGAAANNGACGTCTGCGCGATGGTCAGATCGATGGTGCGGCTCAGATAGAGCAGAGCGGCCGCGATGATGCCGATATCCGCGCCATACAGCAATCCGCCCAAACCGGAGAAGGCGAGCAGAAGACGGCGATACCTGACGACGTTAGCCGGGACATTGTTCATGCGGGTGGTATTGCGGCGGATTGCGAATGTGCATCCGATTTGCGTGCGACGACCGGCGTCATCGCCAGCAGTCGCAGTGCATTCTCACGATAAACCTTCCACAGAACATCGTCGGGGAGGTTGAGACCATAAATATTCCAGCGGCCCTGGCGCGAGGCGTGCGAAGGGTATTCGAAGTACTCGTCGGCGGTTTCCAGAAATCGGAAATAGAGTCGATACATTCGCTCCTCCGGCAGCAGGTCGGTGCCGAAGAGAATACGGTCTGCGAAGCGCAGAAAGAATTTCCGCGCGGAGTAGGGCTGCCGGCCCAGCTCCGAGGCACGGGCGCTGATGTCGATAAAAACGTTGGGACAGGTTTCCAGCAACTGTTCGACGCGGGCGAGATTCTCGCCGCTCTCCGCCACGTGGGCCGCGACAAATGTCGTCCGCGGGTGACGCGCGATCACGCGGTCGCGCTGGTCGAGCAGTTCCCGTTTCGAATACTGCGCGCCGTAGAAACTCCAGTCCGGATGTGCAGCCAGTTCCTCGTAGCGTTCGTTGCGGGCGTCCACGGGCACGAAGAACGCGTCTGGGTCGGCGGTGTGGAACATCACCGGCATACCCAGCTCCGCGGCCTTGTCGAAGAGGGGCGCGAGGCGCTCGTCGTCGATGCGCAACAGTGCGCCGCTCGCATCGCGCACCGTGAGGCCAAGATCTTTCCAGAACTTGATGCCGACCGCGCCGCGCTCCACCAGCCGCTCGAAGAACGCGCAGGTGCGCTCGACAAAATCCGCTTTCTCGATGCCGGACCAGTCCATCCAGCCGAGCGTGGCGAAGCGCCGAGCGTCAGCTGTGCGGAATTTGTCGATCATGCGCAGCGCTCCCTCGCCGGTCTTCATCGTGATGTTGACGATCTTCTCTACTCCGCAGGCGTCCATTACCCGCAGCACCTCATCGGGCTCCACCGAGTCGAGATGATTGTGATAGTCGATAACCGGGAAACGCGCGCGTTCGATATGGTGCTCGGGCGTCACCAGCATCGACCGCGGTTGAAATTCACCGAGCGGCAGCGTGACCTCGGCGGTGGCCGTCACCAGCGCAACAAATTTGTCCTGATCTTCCTTGTCGTTTGCGGATGCCATCTGCCTGCCACGCCTGATTTCTAAGTCTGATTTTCAAACAAGAACGAGTTCGAGGTTCTGGTTGCGAAGCGCCTCCTCAGTCTCGCGAGGCAAATTCGTATCCGTGATGACGCGGTGAACGGCCGAGGTGAGAATAATGCGTGACAGACTGCGCCGGTTGAATTTTGTCGAATCGCAGACCACCACCACGCGTCGCGACGACTTGACCATCGCTCGGTTCACGCGGGATTCGAGGAAATTTGGCGTCGTGATGCCGGTCTCTACGTCGAAGCCGTCGACGCCGAGAAACAAAATGTCGGCGTGCATTTCGTCGAGCACATCTTCCGCCAGAGGACCCACCAGCGAGAATGAATTCTTGCGCAGCGTTCCACCAATCACTATCACTTCGAAATTCGTGTTAGCCAGATCGGCAGCGATATTCACCGCGTTGGTGATCAGCGTGAGCTGGGAGAACCGCTTCAGGGCGTACGCGACCGCCGTGGTGGTTGTACCGGAGTCCAGCATCACGCACTGGCCTTCCTGCACCATGCGCGCTGCCTCATCGGCGATGCGCTGCTTCTCCTCGGAGTGCTGCTTTTGCTTTTCCTGCAGCGAGGGATCGAAAAGCGCGCCCGACTGCAGACGCAGCGCGCCGCCGTGCGTGCGCTGGACCAGTCCGCGGGATTGCAGGTGCTCCAGGTCTTTGCGGATGGTGATCTGCGAGATGCCGAGCGTACGCGAGAGCTCGCCAACCAGAACCCGGCCCTGGTTCTGCACCAGGGAAAGGATGTGCCGGCGGCGCTCGTCAATGAGCATCTGGCTGCTGTCGTTCGAATCCATGGCCGTCTTTGCTGGTGTTCGTGCCATACCTTGCCCACCACTCCTCTTCGTTGCCTGCCTCCCGCGTGCCGCGCGCTGTTTCATGCCGCATCATAGCGGCTCCTTCCTGCGCAGCGCTACAACGCTCGTCCCCTCAGGGCAGCCTTCGAATTTCTGCCGGATTGAACGTCGTCGACATGTGACCGGTGATGTGAGCCCGATACTGCTGCTGCGTCTCTTCGCCGTCCAGGCCGCGTGCTGTCACAGTCACCACATAGTCTCCAGGCTCCGTCCAGGTGTGCCGCGCCTCCTGACCGTCTGCGGTCACACCGTCGCCGAAGGTCCATTTCCAGGCGACGACAGGATCGCCGCCCGTATTCTTCGCAGAGAAGGAAATCGTCTGCCCCGCTGTGCCGCTGGCCGAATGGTCGATGGCGATCTCCGGTGCAGCGCCGGCCACGTCGCGATCGATCACCTTGAGCATGCGCACGGCCTGCGCAGGGATGGTGAACTGAAGCCCTCGATGGCGCTGTCGTCCATAAAGTCGAGCTTGATGTAATGAATGCCCCACTCGCGCCCGAGCTTTGCATACGTCTGGCGCAGATATTCAACGGCGCCAGGATTCGTCACGTCCAGCATGTAAAGCTGGTCTTTGCCGTCGACGACCGAACCCGCGGGAATCGGCTTGCCCTTCGCGTTCTTGATGAGCCAGTCCGGATGATGCTCGTAAACCCAGGAGCGCTCGGAGGCTTCAAAGGGCGCGGTCCAGATGCCAGGTACCAAACCCAGGCCGCGGACCTTGTACTCCAGTGGCGTGAGCCCGTGCGGGAACAGCGTGGCATTCGGCGTGGTGTATTCGCCGCGCGCATACTGGTAGCCCTCGTCGATGTGAAAGACGTTATAGCCGTAGGGCCGTAGCTGCTCCGATTCCCACCGTGCATTGGTCAGCGCCGCGCCCTCGTTGAGCCCGAAGTAGAAGGCCGTCCAGCTCCACCAGCCCATCAGCGGAGGAGCGGAAATGCGTGCGCGATGCATTTCCCGGATGAGCGCCCCATAGGTTTCCAGCTGCCGGTGGTAGTCCGTATCGATGCTCAGCAACAGCCGCTCGGAGGCGAGCGTGCCGCCCGCGGCAACGGGAAGGCGCAGCGGAATCCGATCTTCTGCAGGAGAATTCTGCCGCGAGTTCTCCTCCTCCAGTTCCGTCGTTCCGGTGGATTCCGCCTCCCACGATGCGATGCGCGGCACAGCGGCGGAAGCGAGATGCGGGCGCACGATGGTCATGAAGCGGTCGCTGGTATACCGATGCTGTACCGGCCATCTTCCGCGATCGCGACGCGCAGACCCTGCGGCGGTGCGACCGGCTCCGCTGCGCTTCCAGTGACGGACCGGGCCAGCAGCACCACAATGGCCGCCACACCCGCCGTGCATCCCCAACCGCGTTGTTTCACGCTATAGCCTCTGTCCCGGAGGACGTGGATCGTTCTTCTGTATTTCGTTTCATTACGATCAATATTGGTCCGGTCCGAAGCCTAAAAGATCGACGCTCCCCTGTCAAGGCGCACCGCAAGGCTGATAAAACCGGCGGATAATCAATGATTAATGGACGATAAGACGCGCTGCTCCCCGTGAGATTTTCTGCTCGCCGCCACCCTTCAATCGGAAATCGTTGCCCGAAATTGGAAAACAATGGTAATAATACGGAATCTCAGTTGTGACCGCTCCGAGAGTCCCGAAATTCTCCTGAACCCAATGGCGAACCTCGACCTCATCATCGCCGGAGAAGTGAACCTCGACCTGATCCTCTACGGACTCGCTGAGAATATTCCCCTCGATCGTGAAATCCTCGCCACCAATTTTGAGCTGACCCTCGGCAGCTCGTCCGCGATTCTTGCGCACAATATTTCGTTGCTCGGCGTGAGCGCCGGCTTCATTACCCGCGCTGGCGATGACGAACTCGGCCGCATCGCGATGGAGCGTCTTAGAGAAAGCCGCGTGGACCTCTCGCAAGCGATCCGCTCCGCCACCGGAACGAAAACCGGCGTGACCATCCTGCTGCATCACGGCGGTTCGCGACGCATCCTCACCTACCCCGGCGTCATGTTCGAGATGACCTGCGCCGACCTCGACCTCGACTACCTCGGCTCGGCGCGGCACTTCCATCTGTCGTCGCTGTTTCTGCAGCGCGGCCTGCACGCCGGCCTGCCGGAGTTGTTCCGCAACCTGAAGCAACGCGGCCTGACGCTGTCGCTCGACACCAACGACGATCCCGATGACCGCTGGGACGGCGTGCTCGACGATCTTCTGCCGTATATAGATGTGCTGCTCCCCAATGAGGATGAGATTCGGCGCATCGCGCGGCGCGACACCGTGGAGGCAGCCCTGGACGCGCTCTCCCCACGCATCCCGCTCATCGTCGTCAAATGCGGCTCGCGAGGTGCGATCGTGCAGCAGGGCGCCACACGGATCACCGTGCCCTCCGTGTCCGTCGTCCTCGTCGACACCATTGGTGCAGGCGACACCTTCAATGCCGGATTCCTCGCGGCCTGGCTTCGCGGCGCCGACATCGCCGTCTCCGCCCGCGCCGGCAACATCACCGGTGCTCTCTCCACCCTGCGCTCCGGAGGTACCGAGGCGTTTCGCGATGCATCGCTGCGGCGAGCTTTTCTGCGACAGCACCAATTTCCGTTTCCCGAGGCCGAGCCACAATCGTAAGCAGGGCATTGCGGCCGTTACCGTCCTGGAGGAGATCGCTGGAACCGTCGGCCATCACGAATGAGGCAGGTGCTGGACCTTCGCTGCGGCGCGCGCTCAAACTGCGCCATCTGATCCTCTACGGCATCATCATCATTCAGCCCACTGCGCCCATGAGCATCTATGGCGTCGTCAGCAACGCCGCGCGCGGGCACGTGGTCACCACCATCCTCATCGCCATGGTCGCGATGCTGTTCACCGCGGTCAGCTATGGACGCATGGCGCGCATCTACCCCAGTGCGGGTTCAGCCTACACCTATGTTGGCAATGAGATTCATCCGATGGCGGGCTACGTTGTCGGCTGGTCCATGCTCATGGATTACATGCTCAACCCCATCATCTGCGCCATCTGGTGCAGCGCGGCTGCGCAGAACGTGCTCCCGCAGATCCCCTACGCCGCGTGGGCGCTCGCCTTTGTCGTCGTCTTCACCGGGCTGAATCTTGTCGGTGTGCAGGCCTCCAGCCGCGTGAACGCGGTGCTCGCCCTGGGCATGGGCATCGTGGTCGTCGTCTTTTTGGCCTTTGCCATTCGCTACATCGCCATGGCGGTACGGCCCGCAGGGTACGCGTGGCTGGTCCCCTTCTACGACCCGGCCCGCTTCAACGCAGGACGCCTGCTGCACGGCACATCGATCGCCGTGCTGACCTACATCGGCTTTGATGGCATCTCCACCATGTCGGAGGAGGTCGAAAATCCGCGGCGCAACATCATGCTGGCCACCGTGTTCACGTGTCTCGCCATCGGCTTGCTTTCCGCTGTTGAGGTCTACGCCGCGCAACTGGCCTGGCCCGCGACCGCGCCCTTCGCCGAAAACATAGTCGACACCGCATATGTGCAGGTTGCACTGCGTGTCGGCGGTCACTTTCTCTTCCAGCTGCTGAATGCCACGCTGCTCATCGCGAATATGGGTTCGGGCATCGCCGCGCAGTTCGGCGCCGCCCGCCTGCTCTTCGGCATGGGTCGCGCGAATGCCCTGCCCCGCGCCTTTTTCGGGTCCGTCAGCGCGCGCAACAATATTCCGCGCAACAACGTGCTGCTGCTCGGCCTCATCACCCTGGCTGGCGCGTTCCTGCTTACGTTTGAAAAAGGTGCGGAACTGCTGAACTTCGGCGCCTTCATCGCCTTCATCGGCGTCAACGCGGCCGCGCTCATCCATTACAAGTTCCGCTCGCGCGAAAAAGTGCTGTTCCCGGCCNNAGCCGCGATGCAAAGCTGTTGGGAACCGTCTGGATCGCGGTGGGCCTGCTCGTTTACCTGCTCATGCGCGGACAACGATCCCGGATGGCGCCTGAAGACGCGCACTGAACAATGATCAGGGAGATTGCGATGCGTATCTCGATTCCGTTGCTTCTGTCCGCAGGCTTGGCCGCGACTGCGGCCTGCAGCGCCCAGGCCGTCTCCGCGATTGCCGGCAACGCGGGCCAGCGACTCCAGGGCGACGGTATTACCGTTGAGATTCGCGCCGCCCACGGCCGTTTCCAGGGCCTGCGCATTACCGATCAGCCGGCGTCGCACACGCTCGACATCCCGCAGGCTTTCTCGCTGACCATGAAGGATGGTTCCGTGCTCCGCTCGTCGGCGATGCGGATCGGACCGCTGGCCGTCGGCGATCTGCCGCTCGCGGGTACAGCGAGTCACGAACCCGGCAAGCGCATCTGTACGGATTTTTCCGATCCGCATTTTCCCGGGCATCTGCACTGGTGTCTGTCGATGCGCGCACCCGCGGCGTACTTCCGCGAGGAACTCACCATCCAGGCAGGATCCTCGAACGCCGCCATTGCCGAAGTCCGCATGCTCGACTTCAACGATCCCGCAGCACATGTCTCGGGAACCGTTCGCGGCTCGCCCGTCGTGGACCACAGCATGTATTTCGGGTTCGAGCATCCGCTCTCCGCCAGCCGCGTGGACAACGGCCACGTCGTCGCTGCGCTTGCACGGGTTTTGCCTCTGCGCGCCGGCCAGAGCACCACATATTCTTCGGTGATTGGCGTGGCGGAGCCGGGCCAGATGCGACGCGCCTTCCTCCGCTACATCGAAAACGAGCGCCCGCGCGCGTGGAACCCATTCCTCCATTACAACTCCTGGTTCGATATAGCCTACGGCGGCGCGTACAACGAAACCGATGCCATCGACCGCATCAACGCGTTCGGCAGGGAACTCGTCGATCGCCGCCACGTCGAACTCAATTCATTCCTCTTTGACGACGGCTGGGACGACCCCAATTCCATGTGGGGCTTTAACAGCGGCTTCCCCGACGGCTTCACGAAGACCGCCGCCGCCGCCGAGCACATTCACGCCGGCATCGGCGTTTGGTTTTCGCCGTGGGGTGGCTACGACGAGCGTCGCAAGCAGCGCATCGCCTGGGGCCGCGCACATCAGTACGAAATCGTCAAAAACGGCTACGCGCTCTCCGGCCCGCGCTACTACCACCGCTTCGAGCAGGTCTGCCTCGAAATGGTCGAGCGCTACGGCGTGAACCAGTTCAAGATCGATGGCACCGGCAACGCCGACCGCGTCTTTCCTGGCAGCGCCTTCGACAGCGACTTCGACGCCGCGATCCATCTCATCCAGACCATCCGCCGCCAGAAGCCTGGCATCTTCATGAACCTGACGACCGGCACGTATCCCTCGCCCTTCTGGCTCTTCTACGCCGACTCCATCTGGCGCGGCGGTGAAGATGACGGCTTTGCCGGTGTCGGATCGTCGCGCCAGCAGTGGATCACCTATCGCGACGAGCAGACGTATCGTGAGACTGTGCTCGGCGGCCCGCTTTTCCCCCTCAATTCGCTCATGCTGCACGGGCTCATCTATGCCAGGCTCGCCGACCGCCTCAACTCGGACCCGGGTCACGATTTTCACGATGAGGTGCAGTCCTATTTTGCAAGCGGCACTCAACTCCAGGAGATGTACATCACGCCATCGCTGCTGACCTCGGAGGACTGGGACACGCTGGCGCACGCTGCAAACTGGGCGCGCCGCTCTGCCGGAATTCTCGAGGATACGCACTGGCTCGGCGGCGATCCCGGCAAGCTCGAGGTCTACGGCTGGGCCGCTTGGAGCGCGCAGGGCTGGATCGTCACACTGCGAAACCCCTCAGACAAGCCGCAGTCGTTCGTGCTCGATCTCGAAGCGGCACTCCAGCTTCCGCGCGGCGCGCACATCAGCCTCCTCGCCAGCGATCCCTTCGGCAAACCGGGCGCAGCGCCGTTTCACCTCGATCTCCACGCCTCGACCCTTCACCTGGCGCCCTTTGAAGTCCGCACTTTCGAATCGGCCGGGAACGATACCTCCACCCAGTGAAATGGAACCGCGGACGGGCAAAGTGAATTCCGACTTGCTTTTATAGTTTACGTTTTATTACGATACGCGTTTACAGGAGGGCCTCCCCTCGCGGCATACACTGCAGGCGGGAGGCAGCTGGAAAACCGTGGACCCTTTATCGACACTGCTCCACCTTCCCGCGTCGGAAAAGCTGCAGCGCGGCGTATTGCATGCCCCTCAGGAAATTGCCCAGCAGCCGGCCACGTGGCGTCGCACCTTCGAGCTCCTCCAGTCGCGCCGCAATCGGACCGAAAACTTCCTTGCATCCACCGGTATCCGCGACGACGTCAGTTGCCGGCCCATAGTGTTTCTGGTGGGCGCAGGCTCGTCGGACTACATCGGCCGCTCGCTCTTTCATCTGCTGCGCCGCCTGTGGCAGTGCGAAGTCGTGCCGGTCGCCAGCACCAGTCTCCTTACCGATTTCTCCGACTATGTTCTGCCCCACCGTCGCTACCTCTGGATTTCCTTCTCCCGCTCCGGAAATAGCCCGGAAGGCATTGCCGTCCTCGAGCGCGCTCTCGAAGAATGCCCGAACGTCAGCCATATGCTCGTCTCCTGCAATGGCTCCGGACGCATGATGAAAGCCATGGAAGGACGTCCCGGCTGCCACGCCATCGTGCTCGACCCGGAGACCGACGATCGCGGACTGGCCATGACCAGTTCCTTCACCAACATGTTGCTCACCGGGCAGTTCCTCGCGCACGCGGCCAACACGGCAGAATACGCATCCATTGTCGACGCGCTCGCCGCCGCCGCGGAGTCCATGCTGCCCCAGGCCGCAACGCTGGCTTCCGAGCTGGCGAATGAAGGCTATGCCCGCGTTTGCTTCCTCGGATCGGGCGGACTCGCCGGCGCCGCGATGGAGTCCGCGCTGAAGGTGCTGGAACTCACCGCCGGCCGCGTGCAGAGCATGTCCCAGGCCACGCTGGCGCTGCGTCACGGCCCCATGGCCGCGCTGGATCCCAACACCCTGCTGGTCGCCTTCCTCTCCAGCCAGGCGGC
>PMAM01000270.1:60347-60490 GCA_003152595.1 Acidobacterium sp. | reverse complement strand
GAGCGCACCAACGTCGCCGGTTCGCCAAAATTCGCGAAGTTCATCAAGGAAGGGAAGTACGAAGAAGCCGTCTCCATCGCCCGCCAGCAGGTGGAGAACGGCGCCAACGTCATCGACATCTGCATGGACGAGGGCATGATCGA
>PMAM01000270.1:928-60285 GCA_003152595.1 Acidobacterium sp. | reverse complement strand
GACGAGCAGGGCCAGGCCGCGACCCTCGAAGATCGCATCCGTGTGTGCGAGCGCGCTTACCGCATCCTCGTCGACGAGGTGGGCTTCCCAGCCGAGGACATCATCTTCGACCCCAACATCCTCACCGTCGCCACCGGCATGGAGGAGCACAACAACTACGCGGTCGACTTCATCCGCGCCGCCAAATGGATCAAGGAGAACCTTCCGCACGCGAAGGTGAGCGGCGGCGTCTCGAATATTTCGTTCAGCTTCCGCGGCAACAATAAAGTTCGCGAGGCGATGCACGCAGCTTTTCTCTATCACGCCATCGCCGCCGGGCTCGACATGGGCATCGTCAACGCCGGGCAGCTCGAGATTTACGAGGAGATCGAGCCCGAGCTGAAGACCCTCGTCGAGGACGTGCTGCTCAACCGGCGTCCTGATGCGACAGAACGGCTGGTCACCTTTGGCGAGCAGCTTAAAGCTGCCGGCACCGACTCCGCAGTCGTCGAGAAGCAGGCAGAGGAATGGCGCCATGGCACCGTCGAGCAGCGGCTGTCCCACGCGCTGGTCAGGGGCATCGACACCTATATTGATGCCGACACGGAAGAAGCCCGCGCAAAGCTGGGCCGTCCGTTGGCCGTGATCGAAGGGCCGCTAATGGACGGCATGGGGGTGGTCGGCGATCTCTTCGGCGCCGGCAAGATGTTCCTGCCGCAAGTCGTCAAGTCAGCGCGCGTCATGAAGAAGGCCGTCGCGTACCTGACTCCGTTCATGGAAGCGGAGAAGGCAGCGATGGTTGCGGCCGGGCAGGAAGTCAAAGCGCAGGGCAAGATCGTGCTGGCCACGGTCAAGGGCGACGTGCACGACATNNCTCGAGCGCGCGAAGGCCGAAAAGGCCGACGTGATCGGGCTCAGCGGTCTCATTACGCCATCGCTCGACGAGATGGTCCACGTCGCGCGCGAGATGGAGCGCCTCGAGTTCAAGCTGCCCCTGCTCATCGGTGGCGCGACCACCAGCCGCGCGCATACAGCCATCAAAATTGCGCCTCACTACAGCGAGCCGGTCGTCCACGTGCTCGACGCAAGCCGCGCCGTCCCCGTGACCACGAGCTTGCTGAGCGACGAGAACAAGGCCGCCTTCGTCACGCAGCTTAGGCTCGATTACGCTGCAGTGCGCAAAGCGCACGCAAACCCGAAGCAGCCGATGGTCTCGCTCTCTGAAGCTCGCGCGCGCAGGACCCCGATCGAGTGGAAGACCGAAGACATCGCAACGCCCTCGTTCACCGGCGTCCGTGTCCTCGATAGCTTCCCGCTCGCGGAGCTGCGCACCTACATCGACTGGAGCCCCTTCTTCCACACGTGGGAGATGAAGGGCGTTTACCCGCGTATCTTCGAGGACGAAAGGCAAGGCGGCCAGGCACGCCAGCTCTTCGCCGAAGCGCAGACACTGCTCGACCGTATCATCGACGAAAACCTCCTCACCGCGCGTGCCGTCTACGGGCTCTTCCCTGCCAATGCGGTCGGCGACGATGTGGAGCTCTACACCGATGACAGTCGCGCAACCGTTCAGACGAAGTTCTATTTCCTGCGCCAGCAGGCCAATCGCGAAGGCAGCGAGCCGTGCCGGTCGCTGGTGGATTTCATCGCGCCGAAAGAGACCGGCCTCAACGACAGCATCGGCGCCTTCGCGGTCACCAGCGGCATCGGCCTGAAGGAACTCGTCGAGAAATTCAAAGCGCAAAACGACGACTACAACGCCATTATGGCCGAGGCGCTCGCCGATCGCCTGGCTGAGGCCTTCGCCGAGTGTCTGCACAAGCGTGTCCGCCAGGAGTGGGGCTACGGCTGTCCGGAGCATCTCAGCAGCGACGATCTGATCGCGGAAAAGTATCGCGGTATCCGGCCCGCGCCGGGCTATCCCGCGTGCCCCGACCACACCGAGAAGGGCACCATCTGGCGGCTGCTCGACGTCGAAGCGAAGACCGGCATTCAACTCACCGAGTCATTCGCAATGTGGCCCGGATCGAGCGTGAGCGGCTTCTACTTCGCGCATCCGGAGTCGCGCTACTTCGCCGTGGGCAAGATCGATCGTGACCAGGTGGCCGACTATGCCGAGCGCAAGGGCATGAGCATCACCGAAGTGGAGCGATGGCTTGGCCCAAACCTCGGATACGATCCGCGATGACCGGAAGATAAAGCACGCGAGACCCGTTTCCCCCGTCTCCGTGAGTGAGTTAGCGTCTTGCTTTAAGGCTGAGCAGAGAACGCCGAGCCGTGAAGGTCAAAGATTGACAGGACCTTCCCGGCGCGTTGCGGGTCGGTGGACCAGGTGTGGGATACGGCGGTGATGAACTGCTCGCCGGTGGTCGCGTTGAGGGCGGCTTTGTAATCCGGATAAGTGTTGCCCAGGCGCTGCAACAGCGCCATACGCGCCTTGAAGCACGACGCCCAGTCGGCAAAACCAACCCAGTTGGCCTGCACCGTGACCCAGGCGCCGTTGAGGAATTCGCGTGTGGGCAGCATGAGGGTGCTGCTGCCGTCGAGCGGGGGATGCGACTGCTTCTGGCCGAAGAGATTGTTCCCCTGGGCGGCGAGGTGAGATTGTCCCCAGGCGGACTCGAGCGCGGCCTCGCACGCAGCGTATTCAGGGAAGATGTGGCCGGCGGCGCGGGCCGCGGTCGCGGCTTTCACGAGAAACTGATCCTGTGGAGACGGCATGGCGGTTCTCCTTGCTGTACCGCAGACCGGACGAAAAGTTCGAACCCACTGCTCATGTTCGCTGAGCTTAATGCACCCGCTGGCCGTCGACACCAAAAACACAAGCCGCCAGGTGGCAATACGTTACAAGGGTCCGTGCCAGAGTAGCAATGACGATCATAATTCCCGGCGAAAAACCAGGAACCGTTACCCAGCCTTTTTTAGCGCTGCCGGTTTCTTCGCCTTCTTTGCCGGCGAAGGAGCGGGCGCCGATTTCGTCCTCACCTCGCGCATCGGCTTTTCGTGGAGCAGCAGCTCCACAGACCGCATCTGCGTGTTGTCGTAGAACCAGCGCTGCACCGCGTTGTCTTCGAGCAGGTTCAGCAGGCCCAGGATGCACATGCCCTGGTGGTGCGCCATCCACTCGCGCACCGCCTCGGGCTTGCTGCCGGTAAAATCGATGGCTTCGTAAAAGCCGTACGCCCCGGTGTATCCATCGGCTGCCATGCGGCGCAGGTTCCGGATCGATGCTGCCGGTTCCACGTTGAGCGCAAGGAAGGTCGAATACGGCGAGATCACCGGGCCCGCCGTCGCGTCCCATTTGAGCGCGATTTGCGGGATGCCATACGCCTGGTAGTGGTAGTGTCCCTGGTCGGTCTTCGCCGCGTAGCCTGATTCTGAAATCCCCCAGTAGGGCAGGTTGTGCGCCCTCGCGAACGAGCGCTGGATCTCCACCGCTCCAAGCAGCGACTTCGACAGCAGCGTGTCGGGATAACTGCGCATCCACAGCGCCGGCATCAGGTACTCGAACATCGTGCCGGTCCAGGAGAGCAGCACCGAGCAGCCATAGGCCTGCGTGTGAAGGCGCGACATCTTGAACCAGCCCTGCTGCGAAAGCTCCCCGCGCGCGACGGCGATAAACGTCGCGATGCGCGCCTCCGACGCGAGCATGTCGTAGCACGCCCAGTGGATCTTGCCCGTCGAGAACTCGTAGCCGATCGAGAGCAGCAGCCGGTCCTTGTTCACAAGGAACGCAAAGTCCGTTTCGTCGGCAAGGCGCCCCGCTTCCCTGGAGACGAAGTTGAGACTCTCCACCAGCGCGCGAAGACGTTGTGCCGCCGCGGCGACATCCATTCGCAGGCGTTCGATGAGCGCAGCGGTCTCGGCAGACTCCGGCAGGGGCTGCGGCCCGCCGAGGCGCTGCGCGAGGGCTTCGGCGAGCGCCGGAGCCTCTCCCAGCGGCGGCATGAGCGCGGCCTCGGCGTCGATCACCAGGGCGCGAAAAATGCCATCGCCGGCCAGGCGCTCGTTCACGATGCTGCGAATCGAAGCATAGACCGGATTGCGCCACGGCACGTACTCCCGGACCAGCGCGGCGACAGCCTCGATGCGCGCGCGCACTTCGTTGGACCAGTAGAGTACCTCGTCGAGCGAAGGCCGGGTGTACGGCGGCAGATTCTCAAACGCCGCAAGGGTTTCCGGCGCCAGAACCCACGCGAGCCACTCGTCCGGCGTCGCTTTGCCGCCTGGAACGCTGAGTTGTACCAGCGGCTCCGGCAGGTTCTTCAGCGACTTCAGCAGATGCAGATGCGTCGCGAGACCCGCGAACAGGCGCGATTCAAGCAGAGGGCGCTTCAGCAGGGCCAGCGTCCCCATCTGGAGCGTGTAGAGCGATGCNNGTACCAGTTATAAAGGTGCCCGCGATGCAGAGGCAGCTTCGCCATCGTCGTATAGCTGCGATGCATCAGGTCGGCGAATTCCGGTGCGGTCAAAAGGCCAAATTCGCAGGCCGCCTGGCGCGCATTGAAGAGCAGGCCGAGATTCGTCGGCGAGACACGCGCCGCTTCAAAGAGGCCGTCTTCCTCCACATTGTCGGGGATCAGGTAATTATGGCGCTCGCCGCCGAATTCGTGGAAGAAGCGCCACACGCGCAACGAGTACTCGCGCAGGAACAGATCGTCTTCCTGATTGAGCTGCTGGCGCGGCTCGCGCGGAGGCCGGTTCAGCCAGCGAGTGATGTCGTTCTCAAAGCCCCACAGAAGCAGGATGGGTACAGCGGGAATGAGCGCAACCGGATGGAAAATGGCGACCACGGCTGCGATGAGCACGGCTACCAGCGGTGTGAAGGCGAGATAGCGGTCGACGGCCGAGGAGCGGCGCTGCGACGATTCGGCTTCCGCGGCGGTTTCCCATTCCAGCAGGCGCTGCCCGGTGACCATGCGGCGCACCATCGCGCGGATGATGGCGTCGATGGCCATCATGGTCTGGTGCGGCAGGAACGCGAGCGTCAGCAGAGTAATGACGAGCGACTGCTGGAATCCGCCAACGACATCCTGCGCTGCGCCCTCCTGCTCGCTGAACATCGACCGGCCCAGTCCGAAGATGAGCTGGACAAAAACCGGAATGAACAGGATGAAGAGGGTGACCAGGGTCCAGTAGATCGCGCCGCCCGGCAGGCCAAGCCACCCGGCAACCAGCAGGATCATCGTGGCCGGCTCGACGAGCGATCGGCGCAGGTTATCGAGGATCTTCCAGCGCGAGATCGTCGAGATGGGGTTGCGCACGTAGTGGCCGGTCTCGTCCGGTACCCGCGTGAACAGCCACTGCACGATCTGCCAGTCGCCGCGCACCCAGCGGTGCTTGCGGCGCGTGTAGGCACTGTAGTGCGAAGGGTAGTCGTCGATGATTTCGACATCCGTGGCGAGGCCGACGCGCGCGTACGCCCCTTCGATCAGGTCGTGGCTCAGCAGGGCATTGCGAGGGAACCGCTTCTCCAGCACCGCGTGCAGGGTGGCAACTTCGTAGATGCCTTTGCCGGTGAAGCTGCCCTCGGCGTAGAGATCCTGATAGACGTCGGAGATGGCGCGCGTGTAGATGTCGAAGCCCGTCTGGCCCGAGTAAATGTTCGCCATGCGCGACTGCGAGGCAGAGTGTACGCTGACGCCGACGCGCGGCTGCAGAATTCCGTATCCCTCGGTGACGATGCGGCGCTCGGGATCGATGATGGCGCGGTTGAGCGGGTGCATCATCGCGCCCACCATGGCGTGCGCAGTGCCCCGCGGCAGCTGCGTGTCGGAATCGAGCGTGATGATGTAGTGCACTTTGCCCAGGATGCTGGTGTCGCCGGCCTTCACCGGGAAGGCGTCGAAGTGGCCCGTGAGCAGGTTGTTCAGGTCGAGCAGCTTGCCGCGTTTGCGCTCCCAGCCCATCCACACGCCCTGGCGCGCGTTGAAGATGCGGTGCCGGTGCAGCAGCAGGAAGCGGCCGAATTTCTTCCGGACCTTGTAGCGATCGTTCAGCTCATTGATCAGCCGCACCGCGAGGATGACCAGAGGATCGATATCCTTTTCGCGCGGACGGCTCACGGAGTCGGGCAGATCCGTGAGCAGCGCGAAGTGCAGATTGGGATCGGGATTGGCCAGGCAGCGGACCTCGAGATCCTGCACCAGGTCGCGAACCTGATTCTCATGCAGAAGCAGCGTCGGAATCGCCACCATCGTCGTGTAGTCGGCGGGAATGCCGTCCGTCAGGTCGATCTTCGGCAACGGCAACGGGCGAAACACCGACGAGATCGTGTTGTTGACCAGGTCTACCGCGCCCTGCGTCGCCGGAATGAGCAACAGCAGGAAGGCAAACGTGAGCCCGCCGAAAATCGAGTAATTCGGGATCAGCGGCAGCAGCACGGCCGCAATCAAAATGACAGTGAGGACCTCGATGCCGCCGACATAAAAATCGTCCGAGGAGCGGCGCAGCGTGTCGCGAATGCGGTCGATGATGCGCGGATGGTACCCAATCTTCGGCTTCAGTTCCTCAAAACCACGGTCGATGAGGTAGTAGCCAACATGGGCGCGGCGCAGATAGATGCGCCCATCCGTCACCGGTTGCTCTTTTGCGGCGGCCGCCAGGTTGATCGCTCGGCGCGCGACTTCCGTCTCGGTGCATTCGGAAAGGCGCGCGATGCGCGAGACCTGTTTGCGATAGACCTCGCGGCTGTCGAACTCCATCTGCGCATACGCCCCGGCGGGATCTTCGCGCAGCACCGCATCGAAGACCACCAGCGGCTCCATCACGAAGAACCAGTCGACGTAGGCAATCTCCCGCAGAGACTGAATCCGCGCGGTCAGCAGCTTGGCAAACGCCGCATCGCCCGCCTCGCCCTCGAAGTGAGGAGCACCATCGCTGAACGAGAGAGCCTTCAGACGCGCCGTGGCCTGATCGAGAATCGATTCCAGCAGACAGAAACGCAGCGCCACCGGCAGAACCCACAGCTCCTCCAGCAGCAGAGCCTCGGCGCGCTGCAGTTCGTCCAGGTAAATCCGCAGGGCATCGGCGTTCCACACCGAGCCGCTGGCGGCAAGGTAAGCCGACGCAACTGTGATGGCGCGAGGCTCGTCCTGGTGATCGTCCGTCACCGCGTGCGGCAGACGGCGCAGCTTGCGGCGAATCGTGCGCAGCTCGTCGAGCACCGAGCGCGCCATGCGCGGATTTTCGCGAATTTCCAGCAGCGGCTCAGGCCCAGGCCAGCCCTCCCTGGGCAGCGAATCGAGATCCTGAAAGAGCGTCTCCAGACGCCGGNNTCTTCGCGGGCCGCGGCGCGGAGCTGATCCGGCACCAAACCCGCGTCCCGCAAACGCTGCTCGTTGATCATCGTCACCTGACCCGTCATACACACTACTCCACCAGGCGTTAGCGATAGCTCGCTGCCTGCATCTCAAACATCGCTGCGTACTGCCCGCCCAGCGCCATCAGCTGCTGATGGGTTCCTTCTTCCACAAGCCGCCCGCCCGACAGTACTACGATGCGATCCGCCATGCGCACCGTTGAGAAGCGGTGCGAAATCAGCAGAGCCATTTTTCCGGCGGTCAGCTCGGCGAAGCGCTCGAAGACTTCCAGCTCGCTCTTCGCGTCCAGTGCGGCGGTCGGCTCGTCGAGGATCAGCAGCTGCGCGTCGCGCAGGTAAGCCCGCGCCAGCGCGATCCGCTGCCACTCGCCGCCCGAGAGATCGACGCCGCTCACAAAACGGCGTCCGAGCATCTGATCGTAACCGTCGGCCAGCTTCTTCACCACTTCGGCAGCCAGGCTCTTTTCCGCAGCCGCGTGAATGTCTTCGTCGCTGTGCGGCACTTCAATTTGGCCGACCCCGATGTTCTCTTTCACCGTCATCTCGTAGCGCATAAAGTCCTGAAAGATGACGCCCATCTCCCGATGCAGGTCCTCGAGGTCGTACTCGCGCAGGTCGACGCCGTCGAGCAGGATCTGACCCTCGGTCGGATCGTAGAGGCGTGTGATCAGCTTGACGACGGTCGTCTTGCCCTGGCCGTTTTCCCCGATCAAAGCGACGCGCTGCCCCGGCTCGATCATGAAGTCGAAGTTCTTCAGCACCCGCCGCTCCGTTCCCGGATAAGCGAACGACACATTGCGGAATTCGAACCCGCGCCGGATCGGCCGGGGTGGGGGCAGAGCATTCGGCCTGGAGCGCACCGTCGGCTGCATGTCAAAGAAGGCGATCAGGTCGGTCAGGAAAAGAGCCTGATCCGCGATGCCCGAGGCGATGGAAAAAACCTGCTGCAGGCTGGAACTCGACTGCTGGATGGCAATGGTGATCAGGGAGAACTGGGCGATGTCGTACTTTCCGTGGACCGCTTCGAAGATGGCGTACACGTAGCCGCCGTAGTAGCCGCAGGTTCCGAGCAGCGACAGCATGCCGCCCCACAGCAGCTTCCTGCGCGAGAGATCCACATTCTCGTCGTAGATCTGCTTCGACAGCGCGCTGAAGCGGTTGGTCAGGTAGTCGCTCAGGTTAAAGAGCTTCAGCTCTTTCGCGGCTTCCTTGCTGCCGCCCACCAGGCGCAGGTAGTCCATGATGCGCTTGATCGGGGTCTGGCGGAAGTTCTTGGCATAGCCAAGGAAGGCAAAGTGGGTTTCCGCCACAAACGAGGGCGCGACGCCCAGCACCAGAAGCAGGAGCAGGATCGGCGAATACCACACCAGCTGTATCGACCAGACCACCGTAGTGATGGTCATCTGGATGAGGCGACCCATCTGCTGGATCATGGCCAGCCGATCGGTGGCCTGGACGCGGGCGCGCTCGAGGCGGTCGTAGAAGTCAGGGTCTTCGTAAGTAGTCAGATCGAGCCGTGCCGCCTGGCGCATCACCCGGACGCTCACATAGTGGGTATAACGGTCCGAGAGCAGGGAATCGGAATAGTCGATGGCCCGCGAGAGCGCGCCGGTGATCAGCGCAAAGATCACTTCGGCGGCGACGATCCACCAGAAATGAGTGGGCAGAGGCTGCCGATCGATGGCCTCCTTGACCCCGCCGATGATCAGCGAGGCCGCTTTGCCGATGGCCCACGGCATGAAGGCGACCAGCACCCGCAGAATTAATCCCCATGTAACAACGGCGGGGCCGGACTCCCACAGAATCCGCAGGACCGGCGGCACATTGCGCAGGGCGCGAATCCGATCGCCCCACGCGTTGTGGGTCGCTGAATTACTGTTGCCGCTCATGAGAATCGCAAGAAGAGGTGGAAGAACCGCAATCGCGGCAGACGACGCCGGGGTATTGGCTTGGATGCGGGCGCATCAGGCGTAAGTTGTTACCAATGCTTTTGATAGTACCCTGGCGGGCAGCCTCCGCCGCAGCAGACTGAGCCTCCGGCACGCACGCCACTGCCACGCGCTGGCCGTTTCCGAGGGCGGACACGAGTCCCCGCGATACCGGGGAAAAGGGCCAAATTGCGACCAAATTGGCCAATCATCCGTCCTTATATTTGGGTTGATCCGTGGGAGCGGAGCACCCCTTTTTGCGCCGGGCTGCCGGCGGGCCGGAGTCTATCTCCGGTTGCGAAACGGGCCGTCTCAATGCGGTGTTAAACTCCGGATTTGGCGCACGTTTTCCGATCGTCGCCTGCTTCCTCAGGCGGCTTCGCTGCTCCCCTCGGAAAAATCCATTTTGAACGTACAAGAACGCTACAAGACTGACACAAATAGATGAGCCCTGAACCTTCTTCTTCGATCGCTCCCCCGGACCGTCAACTGCCTCCGACCACGGATCTCCCCAAACGGCGGCGCCATCGCTGGATCTGGGTGGTCGTGTTGCTGGCCTTTGGCCTCCTGTTCTACTGGGTCTTTTCCTACAGCAAAAAGAATCAGGCCGCGGTGATGAGCGGAGGCGGCGGTGGCCGGCGCGGGGTCATTCCCGGTATGTCGATCCCGGTGGTGCCGGCGACCTCCAAAACCGGCAGTCTCGGCGTTTATCTGGAAGCCATCGGCACCGTCACCCCGGTTTACACGGCTTATATGACCGCCCAGGTCACCGGCGTCGTCACCGCCGTGCACTACCGCGAAGGCCAGTACGTGAAGCAGGGCGATCCGCTCGTGGACATCGACCCGCGTACCTATGCTGCGCAGTTGGCGCAGGCGCAGGGAGCCCTGGAGCGCGATCAGAATCTTTTAGCCGAGGCGCAGATGGATCTGGCGCGCTATCAAACAGCCTGGGCGAAGAACGCCATTCCCCGGCAGACGCTGGAGGATCAGGAAAAGCTCGTCCTGCAGGATCAGGGCACCGTCAAAAACGACGAGGGCAATGTGCAGTACGCCGCCGTGAATCTCGGCTACTGCCACATCGTCTCGCCCATCGCCGGACGCGTCGGCCTGCGCCTTGTCGATCCCGGCAACCTCGTCACCGCCAACTCGACGAATACCCTGGTGGTCGTAACCCAGATCCAGCCCATCACGGTGATCTTTACCGTCGCTGAGGATGACCTCGACCAGGTGCTCGACCAAATGCGGCACGGAAAGCAGCTCAGCGTCGATGCATGGAACCGCGACCGGTCCACGAAGCTGGCCGGCGGCAAACTGATGACGGTCGACAACCTGATCGACACCACCACCGGCACCGTGAAGCTCCGCGCCCAGTTTCCCAATACCAACGGGGCGCTGTTTCCCAATCAGTTTGTGAATACGCGGCTGCTGGTCAACACCCTGGATAACCAGATCATGGTGCCCTCGTCGGCCATCCAGCATAACGGCGACGTCGCCTTCGTGTATCTCATCAAGCCTGGACCCGGCAATCCGAATGCTGCGTCGCAGGCCGGACCCAACCAGCAGGCCAATGGAACCAAACGCGGCGGCAGCGCCACTCAGGGCGGCAGCCGCAACGCCGGCGGTGGCAGCAGCGGCGGCGCCGGTGGTCCCAGCGGAGGCAACCAGGGCGGCGGGCGCGCGCAGTATCACGTCGAGATGAAAGAGGTGAAGACCGGCATCACCGACAACGGCTGGACCGCGGTCCAGGGAATCCCCTCCGGCACCATGGTGGCCAACAGCAGCTTCGACAAGCTGCAGGATCAGGCCGACATCTCTCTTTCCAATGCCAACATTCCGGAGACGTCAACGGGCCTCTCCGACGAGAGCAACGCTCCGTGAGCCCGTCTCGCCCATTCATTCTCCGGCCGGTTGCGACCTCGCTGCTGATGGCCGCGATTCTGCTGGTGGGCATCGTTGCCTATACGCAACTGCCCATGTCGGCTCTGCCTGAAGTCGACTACCCGACCATCCAGGTTCTGACCTTCTATCCGGGAGCCAGCCCCGACGTCACCGCGACCACCATCACCGCGCCCCTCGAACGTCAGTTCGGGGAAATGCAGGGCCTCAGCCAGATGACCTCCACCAGCGCGGCTGGCGTCTCGGTCATCGTCCTGCAGTTCAGCCTCTCGCTCTCCATCGATGTGGCCGAGCAGGAAGTGCAGGAGGCCATCAACGGCGGTGGATCGTTCCTGCCCTCGGATTTGCCCTCCCCGCCCGTCTACAACAAAACCAATCCAGCCGACGCTCCGATCCTGACCATGGCCATCACCTCGGATTCGATGCCGCTGTCGCAGGTCGAAGACCTGGTCGATACACGGCTCGCGCCCAAGATCGCGCAGATCGCCGGCGTCGGCCTGGTGAGCATCAGCGGTGGGCAGAAGCCGGCCGTGCGCATTCAGGCTAACCCGGTCAAGCTGGCCTCCTACGGCCTCAACATGGAGGATCTCCGCACGGCGCTGACCAACGCCAGCGTCAACTCCGCCAAAGGCAATTTCGACGGGCCGCGCCAGGATTATCAGATCGATTCCAACGATCAGCTCACCCAGGCCAGCCAGTACAACGACGTGGTGGTCGCCTACCGGAATGGCGCCCCGGTGTTCGTGCACGACATAGCCAGTGTGGTGAACGGCGTCGAGAACACCAAACAGGCCGCCTGGATGAACCAGACGCCGGCCATCATCCTCAACATCCAGCGCCAGCCGGGCGCCAACACCATCACCGTCGTCAAGAGTATCCAGAAGATTCTGCCCCAGCTGGAAACGAATCTTCCGGCATCGATCCGCGTCCACACGCTCACCGATATGACTACCAGCATCCAGGCCTCGGTGGATGACGTCGAGTTCGAGCTGATGCTCACCATCGGCCTGGTGGTACTGGTCATCTTCCTCTTCCTGCGCAACCTCTACGCCACCATCATTCCCAGCGTGGCCGTGCCGCTNNTCGTCATGATCGAGAACATCTCGCGCTATCTGGAAGAGGGTATGAGCCCCATGGAGGCCGCGCTGAACGGCGCCAGCCAGATCGGCTTCACCATCATCTCTCTGACCGTGTCGCTCATCGCCGTGCTGATCCCGCTGCTCTTTATGGGGGACGTGGTGGGGCGGCTGTTCCGCGAATTTGCTGTGACCCTGGCGGTCACCATCGTCATCTCGGCAGTCGTTTCCCTCACGCTGACGCCGATGATGTGCTCGCGCATCCTGCACCACAATCCCGAGGAGCAGCAGTCGCGCTTCTATCGGGTATCGGAGCACATGTTCAACAGCATGATCGCGTTCTACGGGCGCACCCTGCGCGTCGTGCTCCGTTACCAAACCACTACCCTGCTGGTGGCGCTGGGCACGCTGGTGCTCACCATCTTTCTCTATATCGTCATCCCCAAAGGCTTCTTCCCGGTGCAGGATACCGGCGTGATTCAGGGCATCTCCCAGGCGCCCCAGGATATCTCCTTCGACGCCATGGTCCAGAAGCAGCAGCAGCTGGGGGACATCATTCTGCGCGATCCGGCCGTCGAGAGTATCGCGTCCTTCATCGGCACCGACGGTATCAACACCACCCTGAACAGTGGGCGTATCTCCATCAACCTCAAGCCCCTCACTGAGAGGGACCCCAGCCGCATCAGCGCCTCCGATGTCATCCGCCGGCTGCAGAACAATCTGGGCGCAGTTACCGGCATGCACCTCTACATGCAGCCGGTGCAGGACATCACCGTCGACGACCGCGTGAGCCGCACGCAGTACCAGTACACGCTCGAAGATCCGGACGTGAATGAGCTCAATGAGTGGACCAACAAGTTTGTCGCCCAGCTCAAGAAGCTCCACGAACTGGAAGACGTGGCCACCGATCAGCAGACGGGCGGCCGCGCCGTTTCCCTCATGATCGATCGCGTGACGGCATCCCGCCTGGGCATCGCACCCACAACCATCGATAACACTCTCTACGATGCCTTCGGCCAGCGTCAGATCAGCACCCTGTACACCCAGCTGAACCAGTACCACGTGGTGCTCGAGACAGCCCCGAAATGGGCGCAGGATCCAGCCAATTTGGGCGACCTCTATATCCAGGGCAATGCCTCCTCCGGCGCCAGTGGGACCGGTGCGGTCACGTCGTTCGCGTCGGCGGCATCGGCGTCGGCGGGCTCCGGCGCTCTCACCTCATCGACGAAGTACACGCCCTCCTCCAGCGTGCTCTCCGCTCCCGCCCGCGCCATCGGCGGCGTGTCCAGCGTCCAGGGCACGTCTTCCATCAATGGGGGCTCCGTCGCGGGCACAACCCCCAACGCCACCACCTCCAGCGCCGGCGCGAGTGCCATTCCACTCAACGCGTTCACGCAGGCCACCGCCACCACCGAGCCGCTGTCCATTGATCACCAGGGTCAGTTCCCGGCCGTAACAGTGTCCTTCAACCTGGCTCCCAACGCCTCGCTGGGACCGGCGATCGACGACATCGAAAAGGTCGCCACGCAGATGCATTTCCCCGCGAGTCTGCAGGCAGACTTCCAGGGTACGGCGGCTTCGTTCCACAACTCCCTCTCCAATGAGGCTCTGCTCATCTTGGCGGCGCTGGTCACGGTCTATATCGTGCTCGGCGTTCTGTACGAGAGCTTCATTCACCCCGTCACCATTCTTTCCACGCTCCCCTCGGCCGGCGTGGGCGCCCTGCTCGCGCTCATGCTCTTCCGCCAGGACCTCAGCGTCGTCGCCATCATCGGCATCATCCTGCTCATCGGCATTGTCAAGAAGAACGGCATCATGATCGTGGACTTCGCGCTGGAAGCCGAGCGCGAGCACGGCAAAGATTCCACCGAAGCCATCTTCGAGGCCAGCCTGCTGCGCTTTCGCCCCATCATGATGACCACTATGGCCGCTTTGCTCGGCGGTCTGCCGCTGGCGCTGGGCCGGGGCCTCGGCTCGGAGCTGCGCCGTCCTCTGGGCATCGCCATGGTCGGCGGACTGCTGCTCAGCCAGGTCCTCACCCTGTACACCACCCCGGTGATCTACATCTTCTTCGATCGCCTCGGCCAGCGGATCTCCGGCCACCGTCCTTCCTCGCGCGCCGCCGAGCATGCGGGAACGTCGATGCCCACCCCTGAGGAGCGCCATTCGTGACCTTCTCCTGGGCATTCATCAAACGGCCGGTGGGCACCACGCTGCTCACCATCGCCGTGGCCATCGCGGGCGCCATCGGATTCATGGTGCTCCCCGTAGCGCCGTTGCCCCAGGTCGATTTCCCCACCATCAACGTGCACGCCAACCTGCCCGGCGCCAGCGCGGCCATCATGGCGGCCTCCGTCGCCACCCCCCTGGAGCGGCAGCTCGGACACATCGCGGGCATTACGGAGATGACCTCATCCAGCTCCCTGGGCAGCAGCCAGATCACGCTCCAGTTCGATCTGACCCGCGACATCAATGGCGCGGCGCGCGACGTGCAGGCCGCGATCAACGCGGCGCGAACCTATCTGCCCGCGAATCTGCCCAGCAATCCCGGCTACAACAAGTCCAACCCCTCCGACGCGCCCATCATGATCCTGGGGCTGACCTCGGACAAATACGACGTCACCAAGGTCTACGATCTGGCCTCGACCATCCTCGAGCAGAAACTGTCGACCATCGACGGCGTCGGGCAGGTCTTCGTCGGCGGAGGCGCTACACCGGCCGTGCGCGTCGAGGTGGACCCCACCAAGCTGGANNGACTACCGCCCGCTCGTCGTTGGCTCCCACAACGGATCGGCCGTGCGCCTTTCCGACGTCGCCGCCGTGAATGACTCGACCCAGAACATCCGCACGGCCGGCTACATGGATGGCACGCACGCCGTCTTCATCATCCTCTTCCGCCAGCCCGGCGCCAACATCATTCAGACCGTCGACAACATCAAAGCCCAGTTGCCCTTCCTCACCGCGGTCCTCCCCCAGGGCATCAAGGTCACAACGGTTCTGGATCGCACCACCACCATTCGCGCCTCAGTGCAGACCGTCGAGAAGACCCTGATTGGCTCGATCGTGCTGGTGGTCCTGGTGGTCTTCGTCTTTTTGCGCAGCCCGCGTGCCACCCTCATCCCCAGCGTCGCCGTTCCGGTTTCTCTCATCGGAACCTTCGCCGTGATGTACCTGCTGGATTTCAGCCTCGACAACCTCTCGCTCATGGCGCTCACCATCGCCACCGGGTTCGTTGTCGACGACGCCATCGTCGTCATGGAAAACATCACGCGTCACCTCGAAAGCGGCATGCCCCCGTTTAACGCCGCTCTGGTCGGCGCTCGCGAAATCAGCTTCACTGTGTTTTCCATCAGCATGTCGCTGATCGCTGTCTTTATTCCCATCCTGATGATGGGCGGCATCATCGGGCGCCTCTTCCGCGAATTCGCCATCACTCTCTCTGTCGCCATCGTCGTCTCCATGGTCGTCTCGCTGACCACCACCCCCATGATGTGTGCGCATCTTCTCAAACACCAGGAACCGGGCGAGAAGCACAACATCTTTTACCGCACCAGCGAGAAATTCTTTAACGGGCTCCTTTCCATCTATCGCAGTTCGTTGCGCTGGGCGCTCGACAATCCCGTGCTGATCCTGATTGTGCTCGCCCTCACCATGGCCCTGAACGTCGTGGTCATCGTTCGTATCCCCAAAGGATTCTTCCCGCAGCAGGACACCGGGGCCGTCGTCGGCGGCGTGCAGGGTCCGCAGGATGCATCGTTCGCCTTCATGAACTACTCCATCCAGCAGCTGGTGAAGGTCATCCGCACCAATCCCAGCATCGCGCACGTCAACGCCTACACCGGTGGTCAGGGCTCCAGCAACGGTGGCTTCATCTACATCGCGCTCAAGCCGCTCGGCAACGGTCCAGGCCAGCGCAAAGAGAGCGCCATGCAGGTCATCAACGATCTCCGGCCGAAGATGGCCCGATTGCCGGTGGCCTCCGCCTTCCTGCAGCCGGTCCAGGATCTCCGCATCGGCGGCCGCGGCAGCAACGCCCTCTACCAGTACACCGTCCAGTCCGACGACATTCCTGACCTCGCGCACTGGGGGCCGATTCTGCTCGACCAAATGCGCAAGCTCCCCGGCCTGCAGGACGTGAACACCGACCAGCAAAATGGCGGCCTCGAGGAGATGCTCGATTTCGACCGAGTCACCGCAGCGCGTCTCGGCCAGACGCCCCAGGCGCTCGATTCCGCTCTCTACCGCGCCTTCGGTCAGTCAGAAGTCTCCGTCATCTATACGCAGCTCAACCAGTACTACGTCGTGCTCGAGGTCGCGCCGCAATACTGGCAGTCGCCCGAGGGGCTCAAGGACATCTGGCTCACAACCGGCTCCTCCGGCGGCGCGGGCATCAGCGCCATGAGCCCGCTGGCCACCATGACCAGGACCAGCACCGATACCACGCCGCTGCAGGTGAATCACACCGGCCTCTTCCCCTCCGTGACCGTCTCGTTCAACCTTGCCAACGGCATGTCGCTCAGCGACGCCACGCGCGAAGTCAGCGAGATGGAAACGCGCCTCGGCATGCCCTCCACCGTCCACGGATTCTTCGCCGGAACCGCGCAGGCCTACCAGTCCTCGCTCGCCAGCGAAAAGTATCTGGTCATCACGGCGGTTTTCGCCGTCTATATCGTGCTCGGCATCCTGTATGAGAGCCTCGTGCACCCCTTCACCATTCTCTCCACGCTGCCCTCCGCCAGCATCGGCGCCATGCTGGCGCTCATGATCTTCAACATCGACCTCAACGTCATCTCCATCATCGGCATCATCCTGCTCATTGGAATTGTGAAGAAGAACGCCATTATGATGATCGACTTTGCCCTGATGGCCGAGCGCGAGGAGCAGAAGTCCACCCGCGACGCCATCTTCGAGGCCTGCATGCTGCGTTTCCGCCCCATCATGATGACCACCATGGCCGCCATCTGCGGCGCTCTGCCGCTCGCCTTCGGCACCGGAACCGGCTCCGAGCTCCGCCGCCCCCTCGGCATCACCATCGTCGGCGGACTCCTGCTCAGCCAGCTCGTGACCCTCTATACGACTCCGGTGGTCTATCTCACCCTCGACGCCCTGCGCCTCCGCATCCTGGGCAAATCCCATGACACTTTCCGCGCGGAAATCGAAGGAGCGACATCATGAGCGCCGGAGAAAGCATGACCATGATCGGGAAAAGGCATGCCGCGTCGATTGCGATTACAGGGGCACTGGCGCTTGCAGTGCTGGCCGGATGCACCGTGGGTCCGAAGTATCATCCGCCGGCGCCGCCGCAAATCAAGGCTGCCAATTACAAGGAATCGACGCTCAACTTCCAGGATCAGCCCGGCTGGAAAGTCGCCAGCCCCCAGGACGCCATGCTGCGCGGTAACTGGTGGGAGGTTTTCCACGAGCCGGAGCTGAACACCCTCGAGGATCAGCTCAACATCGACAACCAGAACATCAAACAATTCTTCGAGCAGTACATGGCCGCGCGCGCGATGGTCGCGGAGGCGCGTTCCCAGTATTGGCCCACCATTACCCTGGGCCCTTCGTGGAGCCGATCCAGGAACTCCGCCAATCAGCGGGTTTCTTCCACCGCGACCACCGGCACCACCACCTCGCTGTGGACGGTGCCGCTCGACGTTTCGTGGGCGCCGGATATCTGGGGCAAGATCCGCAACGAAGTGCGCGAGGCGCAATATGCCGCGCAGGTGAGCGCGGCCGATCTGCAGCTTGAAAAGCTCACTGAGCAGGCCTCGCTGGCCGAGTATTACTTTGAGATTCGCGGCCAGGATATGTTGCAGCAGATCCTCGATCAGACGGTGGCCGCCGATCAGAAAGCCCTCGACGCCACCCAGGGGGCGTATGACGCGGGCGTCGGCGACTATATCTCCGTGGTTGAAGCTCGCAACACCCTGCTGAGCGCGAAGTCGGCGGCGACCAATGTGGGGCTGCTGCGCGCCCAGTATGAGCACGCCATTGCGGTGCTGCTGGGCAAGGTGGCCACCGACTTCAGCATCCCGGTGCGTCCCATGACGTACACACCGCCGCCCATTCCCACCGGGCTACCGTCGCAGTTGCTGGAGCGGCGTCCGGACGTTGCCGCGGCGGAACGCACGCTGGCCGAGGCCAACGCCACCATCGGCGTCGGCTATGGAGCGTTTTTCCCGCAGTTCAACATCTCGGCAACGGGCGGCCTGGAGAGCGCAACCTTCAAGCATCTGTTCGACTGGCCCAGCCGGATCTGGTCCATCGGCCCCTCGGCTTCTCAGGTGATCTTCGACGGCGGACTGTACCGCGCGGAACTGCATCAGTACCAGGCGCAGTACAACGCCGACCTCGCTGCGTACCGCCAGACATCTCTGACGGCTTTCCAGCAGGTGGAAGATGCTCTGGCCGCCACCCGCATCTACTCGCAGCAGATCCTCAGCCAGGAAGATGCTGCGAAGTCCGCCCAGGAGTTTCTCGATCTGGAAACGCAGCGCTACAACCTCGGCGTCGATCCCTATGTCGACGTCGTGACAGCGCAGACCACCTTGCTCGGCGATCAGCAGACGCTCAACGCGCTCCACGTCTCGCAGATGATCTCCGCCGTGCAGCTGGTGCAGTCCCTCGGCGGCGGATGGGATGCCTCGCAGCTGCCCACTCCCTCTCAGGCAGGCGCAAAAGCCCCGAACAGCGCTTACACCATGGAAAAATAGGAGCATCGCCACGCACCGGAGCGAAAGCATGCCCTCCGATCGCACAGTTGATCCCGACGCCGAACTCGCTCGCTCCCTGGCCAGACTGTGGCCGCATCGGCTGCACGAATCCAGCGTCTGGAAGTATCTGCTCTGCCGCCTCGGACTGCATCGCTGGGCTCAGCTCGATCTGAGCCATCAGGCGCCTGGCAGGGAAGTCCGGTTCTGCCGCTGGTGCGACCGAATCACCATCGACGGCCGCCCCTTCGACAATTAAGCCTTTCCCCGCCTCCGGCCCACCGCAAACCACAATCCCACCGTGACCGCCAAAAGAACACCCTGCTGCATCAGGAATCTCGCTGCGCTCCAGCGAGGGAACGAAATCGAGCCGCCAGGTCCGCGCTGTACGTACGACGACCCCACATGCCTGTACCACGCAAGCACCGTCTGCGGCCCACCCGCGATCCCCTTCTCCAGCGTGTAAAAGACGAAGATCGCCCAATACGCGACCAGCACCGCAAAGAGCAGCACTCCGAGCAGGCGCATCAGCCTGAACAGCGGCGAGTCGCGCCAGTCTTCCCGGCCGGGCGTATTCAGGGGCACCAGGGCATCTCTCCCGGCGTGTAGCCTACACCCGCTCCTGGGCTTCGGCGGCGAATTTCACCTCCGGCGCTGGCGGGCACACAAGAGAAGGCGCCACCGCCTCTGCCCGGCCAGGACCTGCCGGTCCGGTGTCCCGGTATGCGCCAGAGATTCTCCGCAGTCACCGCATCCCCGGTCCAACGTGCTACCCCTGCGGCCACTCAGCATGGTGTCCGAAGCATGCAGCAGAACAACTTACCTTTCGATTTTCCGCCTCTCACCGATTGCAGACCGCGAAAACCCCCGTGCTGCCGCCTGACCGCAGTTCCTTTTGATTGAAACGACAGACACCTTCGGAACACCACAGTTCAGTTACTGTGAACCCCCAAAGTTCGCTCACCAAAGAGTCGCCATCAACGGTCGTTACCCATTGATTTTCAATGCTATAAACGAACATCAAAACAAAGCAGTAAGACGTACACAAAGAGGACGTCTCATGCTGCCCTACCTTTCTGTGATTCTTTCTGTTCGAAACGAACGGAAAATGCTGCCTCGGCTTATCGATCAGCTGCTGGAACAGAACTATCCAGTCGAGCTCTACGAGATCCTTGTCGTCGACGGCCGGTCCACCGACGGTACCGCGGACCTGATCCGCCGACGCTACAGCGACCGCCGCGTGCGCGTGCGGGTCCTCGACAACCCCAGGCGCACCGTCGCGGCTGGACGCAACACGGGCATCCGCGCCGCGTCCGGCGATGCCATGGTGTTTCTCTCCGGACACTGCACGATCCCCTCCAAAAACCTGCTGGCGGATACGGCGGAAATTCTGGAAACCACCGGGGCCGGATGCCTGTGTCGTCCTCAGCCTTTGCTCGCCGCTGCGGAGACGCACATGGGCGAGGCCATTGCGCACGCGCGCTCCACCCGCATCGGCCGCGGCTCTGCGCCGCCCGATCTGGCGGGCTTTCTCGATCCTCCAGGATTCGCCGGCGTCTTCCGCCGCATCGTTTTCGAAGAGGTTGGCCTCTTCGACGAAACCTTCGACGCCTGTACCGGCCTCGACTTCAATGAGCGCGCCCGCCAGGCCGGCATCCGCGCCTACTGCGACCCACGTCTCGCCGTCCACGAACAGCCGCCGCAAGAGTTGCGCAGCCTCTTCGCTGAAATGTTCCGCCATGGCCGCGGTACCAGCCACTGGATGCGCAAGCATCCGGAATGCTCCTCCGTGGCCGAAATCGCTCCGCTCACCGTGCTGCTCGCCCTAACCGTGGCCATTGTCGCCTGGGCCCGTCTGCCGCATGGCATGGCGGCCTTCGTCACCGCGCCTCTCGCCATGGTTCCGATCGCCGTCCTGCTGAATGCCATGCAAATCGGTTCCCGCCACGGATTCCGCTCGGCATGGCGAGCCCCGTTCGTCTTCGCTACGATTTATCTGGGGCAGGGAATCGGCCTGCTCTTCGAATACGCCATTCCCTCTGAAGATCCGCGCCCGAAGAAAACCGCTCCCGTCTTCAGCTTCACCGATGCCGCGGAGCAGCGAGGCAAGTCCGATCGCGCCGCCTGACGCCTGGCTTCTTGCAAGGCCACGTCTTCACAGCTTGCAGAAAATTGGGTGCCTCACCTCCAAAAAAACCGCCGCTGGACGGCCAGGTTCACCCCACAGCAAGTAGCCAAAGCTTCCGCCGTCGAATCGTCAATACGATTTGAGTCCGTGCTGAGTCGCCCGTAACGTTTCTCGATTCCTTTTGGGAATGATGGCGTGACTTTTTTCGCGAGCGGTTCATCTGTGCCCTAAGAACCGCAAACCAGTCCAGCTTTAACCGCCGAGAAATGGTTTTTCTTCCTCCTAAGACTTTCTGTCAAGCTGTTCAGCCGCTGAGGCGAGATTTTCACGACAGCCACACTCTTTCCGTGGCGCCTGAAGCCGCGACCAGGCCGATAAACTGATCGGCGTGAGCGAATCTTTCCACTGGTATCGCGGACGCATCGCGCCCTCGCCCACCGGCTTGCTGCACCTCGGCCACGCGCGCACCTTCTGGATCGCGTACGTCCGAGCGCGCGATGCCGCCGGAACCCTGGTTCTGCGCAATGAGGATCTGGATCCGCAGCGCTCCAAAGCGGATTTCGCCGATGCGATGCTCGAGGACCTTCACTGGCTCGGCATCCATTGGCAGGAAGGGCCGGATGTTGGTGGGACATTCGGCCCTTATTCGCAAAGCGAGCGCCGCGATCACTACCTGAGCCTCTGGCACCAACTGCTCGCGCGCGGATTCATCTACCCCTGCACCTGTTCTCGTCGCGAACTCAGCGGCATCGCCCTGGCCCCGCACGACGACGCCCCCAGCCGCAAAACCATGCGCTTCGAAGGCGACGAAGGCCCCATGTATCCCGGCACGTGCCGACCAAAATCCGCCCCCTCCAACCTCGCTGACCAATACACAAGCCCCGCCGGTGTGAATTGGCGATTCCGCGTTCCCGATGGCGAAGCAGTCACCTTCAACGATCGCCACTTCGGTCCGCAGCGCTTCACCGCCGGCGAAGACTTCGGCGACTTTCCCATCTGGCGTCGCGACGATGTCCCCGCCTATCAGTTAGCCGTCGTCGCCGATGACCACGCGATGCAGATCACCGAAGTCGTGCGTGGCGCCGACCTCCTGCTCTCCACCGCGCGGCAGATCCTCATCTACAGGACTCTCGGCTGGCCGGAGCCGCAGTGGTTCCACACCCCGCTCGTCCTCGACGAACGCGGCGAACGCCTGGCCAAGCGCCACGATGCCCTCGCGATCCGCACCCTGCGCGAGCAGGGCTGGACGCCGCAACAGGTGCTCGGAATCGACAAGTAGCGTTTACATTGAGCCAAAAGCAGAGAGGACTCAGGCCGTCTCTTCCTCGTCCTGCAAATCCTCAATCTGCATGTCGCGAAATTCGTTGGAGTCGAAGACTTCTCCGCAGTCCAGGCACTCGACAAACTCGACGTCTTCCTCGCGCGCCACAACGCGGACCTTGGGATGCTTGCAGACCGTATTCATGGGGTGATCAGGAAGCCTGTGAGAGTCGTTATGGGGCAGATTGTACCTGGCCACGGGCGTCTGTCAACTGGCATGTTCAGGCCATCCCGTGGCGGGCCGTTTTAAACTGGAGCCATGCCCGAAACGGAACGAGTTTCTCCCGACGATGTGCGCCGCGTCGCCGAGCTGGCCAACCTCGACCTCACCGCCGAAGAGGAGCCCCGCATGCGCCGCGACCTCAACGCCATCCTCGACTACGTCGCCCAGCTCGCCGAGCTCGACACCGCCCAGGTCGAGCCCATGGCCCAGGTCTCTGAAGTCCTGGCCTCTGCGGGCGAAGCGCCCTCGGAAAAGCAATCCGTCCTGCGCGACGACGAAGTCCGCCCCTGCCTCGATCGCGCTGCAGTCATGGCCTCCGCCCCCGAGACCGACTCCGTCTTCTTCAAAGTTCCCAAGGTGATCGAGCGATGAGCCCCCTGACCGCAACACCAGCAGCTTCCATCGACGGCATCCGCTCCGCCATCGCCAGGGGCGAGACCACCGCGAAGGCCCTCACCGAAATCTACCAGGCCCGCATCGCCGGTGAAGACGACAAGATCCACGCGTATCTCAGCGTCGACAACGACTACGCCCTCGCCCAGGCCGCGCGCATCGACGACCTCGCCGTCAAAGGCGATTCGCTGCCCAAACTCGCCGGCGTTCCTTTCGGCATCAAAGACGTCCTCACCCTCGAAGGCTTCTCCGCCACCGCTGGCTCGAAGATCCTCGAAGGCTATCGCCCGCCCTACACAGCCACAGCAGTGAAGAAACTCGCCGACGCCGGCGCCATCTTCCTGGGCAAGCTCAACTGCGACGAGTTCGCCATGGGCTCCTCCAACGAAAACTCCGCCTACGGACCGGTCCACAACCCGCACGACCTCGACCGCGTCCCTGGCGGTTCCAGCGGAGGCTCCGCAGCCGCCGTCGCCGCGGGCATGGCCGTCGCCACGCTCGGCACCGACACCGGCGGCTCCATCCGCCAGCCCGCATCGTTCTGCGGCGTCGTCGGCGTGCTGCCCACCTACGGCCGCGTCTCGCGCTACGGCCTCATCGCCTTCGCCTCCTCGCTCGACCGCATCGGCCCCTTCGCCGCCAGCGTGCGCGATGCCGCCACCGTCCTCGGCATCATCGCCGGCCACGATCTCATGGACGCGACCTCCTCGCCCCTCCCCGTGCCCGACTACACCGCGAACCTCGACCGCGGTGTCCAGGGTATGAAGCTCGGCGTTCCCGCCCAGTACTTCGCCGAAGGCCTCGACCCCGAGGTCCGCTCCGCCATTGAAGCCGGCATCGACAAGCTCCGCGCCGCCGGAGCCGAAATCAAAAACATCTCGCTGCCGCACACGCGCTACGCCATCCCCACCTACTACGTCATCGCCACCGCCGAGGCCAGCGCCAACCTCGCCCGCTTCGACGGCGTCCGCTACGGCCTGCGCGCGCCGCGGTCCGACACGCTGGCCGCCATGTACCGCCGCACCCGCGACCTCGGCTTCGGCGCCGAGGTCAAGCGCCGCATCCTCCTCGGAACCTACGTCCTCAGCCACGGCTACTACGACGCGTACTACCGCAAAGCGCAGCAGGTCCGCCGTCTCCTCGCCGAAGACTTCCTCACCGCATTCCGCGATGTCGACGCCATCCTCACCCCCACCGCGCCCACGCCCGCCTTCAAACTCGGCGAGAAGTCCGACGACCCCGTCGCCATGTATCTGGCCGACATCTATACCGTCACCGCCAGTCTCGCCGGCATCTGCGGCGTCTCGGTTCCGTGCGGACAATCGAAGGCAGGCCTCCCCATCGGAATGCAAATCCTCGGCAAACACTTCGACGAGGCCAACCTCTTCCGCGTCGGCCACACGCTGGAGAATCTTTGAGCGATCGGCGCCCGACACCGTGACGCCCTTTCCTGATTCCGGGCCTCGCCCCGTCAACGACCTGCCTGCCCCTCCCGGCCTGTGGCTTTTCTTCGGCCCGCAGGGACTCCGCGCGGGCTGGGCGATCCTCGTCTACGCCACCCTCTGCGCCATCCTCGTCATCGTCTGTGAGTTTGCGGTCGGCCCCTTCCTGCATCTGTATCCAGGCGTTCCCATACCGCCGTCCACCGGTCTTCTGCTTGAGCTTTCTCACATCGTTCCCGTCATCGCCGCGACGGCCATCATGGCCGCCATGGAGCGCCGTCCGTTTCTCTACTACGGCTTTCAGGGAAGCACACGCGGCGTGCGCCTCCTCTCCGGATTCGTCTGGGGCTTCATCGCCATCTCCGTCGTCGTCCTGATCCTGCGCCACCTCGGCTATTTGTCGCTCGACGGCCGCACCATGGGAGGCATCGCCGCCCTTCGCTACGCCGTGGCCTGGGCTGCGATGTTTCTCCTGGTCGGCTTCTGCGAAGAAGCCATGTTCCGCGGCTACGCGCAGTTCACCGTCACCCGCGGCATCGGCTTCTGGTGGGGAGCCCTTTTGTTCTGCCTCCCCTTCGGCCTCATGCACGCCTCCAATCCAGGTGAATCCCCGGCCGGACTGGTGGGCGCTGGCGCCGCGAGCCTCATCTTCAGCCTCAGCCTCTGGTACACCGGCTCGCTGTGGTGGGCGGTCGGCTTCCACGCCGCCTGGGACTGGGGACAGTCCTACTTCTACGGCACCGCGGACAGCGGCCTCGTCGCCCAGGGCCACCTCTTCGCCGAGCATCCCATCGGAAAACCACTCTGGAGCGGCGGCGCCACCGGTCCCGAGGGCAGCGTCATCGTCATCCCTTTGCTGTTGGTCATTGCGCTGCTCATGGCCGCATGGTGGGGCAAACGCGGCGAAAAACCGTTCCAGGGAATGGCTTGGCGTCCAGGCCGCCTGCCATAGCATTCTGCGAATCGGCGACAGCGACACACCAGGCCTGTCGAGCCATAACCGAGTCACAACCGTCTCGCCGCGCCAGCCGGGCTCTCCTTACCAGCAGAGAACCGCCGGCAGAAACTCGGCGAACAGATCGTCATAGTAAGGCTTCAGTTCGTTCATCTTCGGCTTCTCGTGCCCTTTGGAGTAGAGGTCGTACTGATTGAACTTCAGCACCCACTCCAGCATCGACCGGTCCTTGTCATTGCACAGGTGATCGTAGGCTCCGTGACGGTGCCAGGGATAGAACGAGTGGAAGCGCAGCATGTAGAGCGCCTCGTCGCGCAGATACGGCTTCATCACCTTTGCGACATACCCGTCATGCCCAAACGACATGTGCACGTTTTCCAGGCCGCAATTCGGTTCGTAAATGCCGAACTTCGTCTGATACTCCGGAACATTCCGATCCGGATTCCGCGCGAAATACTCCGGAAAGACAATATCCGGCGACCACGCGCACCCCACCGGGAACGTGTCTCCAACGACCCCCCACTGGGGCTCGCCGTACAGGCACAGACACTTGCCCAGGTCGTGAATGAATCCGACGAGAACCATCCAGCGCGGGTGTCCGTCGGCGCGAATTGCCTCCGAGGTCTGCAGCAGATGCTCGATCTGCGTCAGGTCCGTATCCGGATCGCTGTCGTCCACCAGCGTATTCAGAAACTCCGCCGCTTCCCANNAGCCTTGGCGTCGTATTGCCGGAATTCTTCTTTCGACTTGCCTTCCTTGTACCGGCCTTCGAGAAATTCATCCCACTGCTCGAGGTCGCGAAGCGGTGCCTGGCTCTGGGTTTCGTTCTGCGGGGAAGCGGTGCTCATCCGGGGTCTCCTTGAGCCACCAGTTTAGCGCCGGAACGGGTTTCCTGGACGCCCGCAAGCGCCGTGGGTCGAGTGCGTCTCGCCATCGAAGCCGCTCGCAGGGCGCTCGCTCGAAGCCGCGACCCTGAAGTTGAGGCCCCTTCTAAAGTCCGCCGCGTTGCGGTTGCCCCAAAGACCGCGCCGTCTCCTCCTTTGCGCACCCCATCTTGCTTGACTGCATCTTTTGCAGCCGTTAAGTTTGCTCAATCTCATTCCCGGCACCTTTCAGGCAGCAGCGCGAGTTCGGCAGGCGCATGCCATCGGAACAACGATCCGCGGAGGACCGAATGGCCAGATTTCTCATCACCATGCTTCCGGCAAATGACCTTGGCCTGCCCACCCGCATGGTCCCCATTGCGCGCGCACTGGCTGATCGCGGCCATGAGGTAGCGGTGTTCAATCCCGCGCCCGCGCCCGGGAAACTCATTGCCGAGGCGGGGCTGCCGAGCTTGCCTGTGCCGGCGCGCCCGATGCCGCCTCCCGCGTTCGACCTCATGCAGCTCAGCGACGCGTGGGACGTCGAGCACTTTTTTGGTGGCGTTTATACAAGCGAGGAGTACGTGCGCGAGGCGCTTCCCGTCTATCTCGACCTGATCCGTGATTATGCCCCCGATATGGTGGTGGATTCGTTTGACCCGCTGGGATGTCTCGCGGCCCGCATCCTGAAGGTGCCGCTGGCGACAGTGCTGCAGGGCAACTTTCATCCTGCCAGCCGCGGCTTCAAATGGTGGGAACCAGAGCGCCCCGCGGGACTCGCCAGCGGCACAATGTTCATCAACAAGGTCGTCTCAGAATATGGGCTCGCGCCGCTCGACCGCTGCATCGACGTGATGGCGGGCGATCTTTCGCTGATTGTCGGCACGCCGGAAACGGACCCGGTAGACGGTCATGCCAATGTCACCTACCTCGGGCCGATCGTCTTTCAGCGCGGCAATGCAGTGCTGCCTGCCTGGGTCGATGACATCGGCCGCGAACAGCCACTTGTCTGGGTGTATTCAGGGAACCCGCGATACGCGCCTGTGGCCACGCCGATCGATTCAATCGTCGTCATTCGCGCCGCCATTGAGGCGCTCGCCGATGCACCGGTGAATGTCGTCCTCACAACCGGCTATCAGGAATTGCCCGGGGAGTTTGGCGCGTTGCCCGGGAACTTTCGTCATGCCGCATACGTGCCCGGTCCGCTGATGGCGGAGCGCTGCGACCTCGTCGTCTTTCACGGCGGCCATAGCTCGGTGATGACAACCTTAAAGGCTGGAACGCCGGCCGTGATCGTCCCCACGATTTCGGAGCGTGAGAGCAATGCGCGACGGCTGGCATCGCTCGGCGCGGGCGAAGTGGTAATGCCGGTGAACGGCGTGGACGGCGAGAAGCGCGTGGATGGAGCCGAGTTCGCGGCGAAGGTCAAGCGCGTACTCAACGATCCCTCCTATCGTCGTTGCGCGGGGCGCGTTGCCGAGACCATGCGCCACTTCGGCGGTGCCCAGGCCGCTGCCCAACGAATCGAACAGTTCCTTGTCGCTCAGGGCTGAGAACCGCCTTCTTTCATCCGGGAGCGGCTTCATCTTCATGCCCCTGCTGGCCGTCATCGCCCTCCTTACGGCCGATCACGCTGGCGTGCAATACCGGCGATTTTCGCATATCATCACGCGCCATGAGGAAATGGATCGTCGCCGCCTTACTCTTTGCCACTGTGGCAGTCGCGCAACAAACCCACAATCAATACGAGCCGCCCAACGCGCCGGGTGCCGGTCAGAAGCTGCTCGCGCAGTTCGTGGGCGACTGGGACGTCGTGAAGAGCTTTTTCCCCATGAACGGAAAGCCCATCGTAACGAAAGGCGAGTGTAAGCAGTACATGGTCCAGGACGGCAAGTTTCTCGTGTCCGACTTTACCTTCGTCAATTCCGACGGGACGAAGAGTACCGGCACAGGAATCTCCGGCTTCGACTCCAAAACGAATCGCTTCACCACCGTGTGGTTCGACTCGCGGCAGACCACAATGTCCATTCGCCAGAGCGACGGCACTTTCGACGGCCAGAACATCATCCTGTGGGCCACACCCCTCGATCCCGATCGTCCCGGGCGCAAAACCGTCGCGCGCGCGCACCTTGAAGACGACGGCCGCGTCCTCGTCCATCGCCATTTCCTCATCGACGACAAGGGAAACGAGCGGATGATGATCGAACTGCGGATGACGCGGAAGCAGCTCCATTGAGTTTCTGAGAGATTCAGAACCTCCGGCTCTTCCGTGTCCCCAGTGCGGCCTGTTTTCTTGCCTTGTCAGAGCGCCGCTGGTCCTTTACACTTCCGTGCAAGTTCTCCCGGTCCGAAAACTAACGTGTTCGCAGAGGAGCCACCGAGAGCTCCGAGCGCCGTTCGCTGCGGCTGGATACGAGACCCACCGTCGGCTCTTGCTGCTATGCGTGTCTCGCTGATCGCCATTGTGCTTGTATCGAACGTCGCGGGCGCGTCTCTCTTCGCGCAGATGGTGTTCCCTGGGCAGGGGACAAGGTCAGCAGTCTGCGCAGCAGACCCGGCCCTTCCGGCGGAAGAACTCGATGGATGGGCCCTGGCACTGGGGGATGCGCCGAGCAGCGACGCGACTCCCTCGAGCTCGGACACCACAGCGTCGGACGCTGGGGTCACGGTTCCGCTGCACGTCAAACGGCCCGATTTCAATCGTGAGATTTACTACCGGAACAAACTGGAGTTCTCGCTCGAAACCGGCTGGCTTCCCATCAATATTCCGTTTGTATTCGATTTTGTCGTCAACAGTCCGTACACAACGTGGCCGCTGCATTACACGATGGTGCCCAACATCGCGTCCCTGCGCTGGCATGTGGACGGGATCGATCACGCGTGGATTTTTCGCGGAAACTGGGATTTCACCTTCAGCGGGTCGTACACCGCGATTCCGCGCGGAGCCGAAACCCGGTATTTCGCCTTCGATTATGGAATTCGACGCAACTTTGTGCCCCCGCGATCGCGGATCGCTCCGTTTTTCGATATGCGGGGTGGCATCGGGGACATCAATGCGAAGGGCCCCGATGGAGTGCTCTACGCCCAGGGTCAGAACATGACCTTTACGCTGATGCTGGGCAGCGGGGCGCGTTATAACTTCAGTCCGCGGACCAGCCTCGAAGCCGGCGCGGAATATATGCACGTCTCCAACGCCTATCTGTCGCAGCCCAGGTACGAGGATTTCGGCATCAACGTCTGGGGCCCGTTCGTGGGATTCAACATGCGGATTGGGAAACAGAAACGGCACAGCGTCCATTAGCTTTCCTGCTTCCTGCTAACGGCTAAAAGCCAGCGGCTAAGAGCTAGCGGCTAAGAGCCTGCGCCCAATGACCTTCGTACCGTTCGGGCCTCTCATTTCTCTTGCCCCCAAGCCCGTTCCCGCCTACCCTGAAAGCAGGGAAAGCTCTGTCCACCCGGATTTACCGCCGGCGCGAACAGAGCTTTCGCTTTTGTGGCAGAAAACTCAGCACCGCGAACCGGGAAAGCGGTGTTAGCAATCTCGACAACGCTGACGGGGGTGACCCCTCCGGATGTTGCTGATTCTTATGGATGGCCAGGGGGTCAACCCCCCCGAATTCAGAAAAATTGCCCGAAACGCTCCCGGAAAGCGCTCCGGCGTGACGGGAAACTGAGAACTGGGGACTGAGGACTTGAAGACCCGGAACAGGCCTATGAACCAACTCGACAACACCAGGGGGGTTCACCCCTCCGGATGTCGCTGATTCGGTTAGAAGGCCAGGGGGTTCAACCCCCCGGCAACCGGAAACTCGCGACCCTACCGATGATTCATCGGCACGTACTTCACCGGGTACTCCGGCCCGGTGTACTCCGCCCGCGGACGGATCAGCCGGTTGTCGTCCAGCTGCTCGATCACGTGCGCCGCCCAGCCAGCGATGCGGCTCACCGCGAAGATCGGTGTGAACAGATCCAGATCGATGCCCAGCGTCGTGTAGGTCGAAGCCGAGTAGAAGTCCACGTTGGCGTTGAGCTTCTTCTCGATCTTCACGAACTCCTCGATGCGCCGGGACATGTCGAACCACTTCGTGTTGCCCGAGTCCTTGCTCAACTGCTCGGACATCTTCCGCAGGTGCGTCGCGC
Source organism: Acidobacterium sp. (assembly GCA_003152595.1). Classification (GTDB taxonomy): domain Bacteria; phylum Acidobacteriota; class Terriglobia; order Terriglobales; family Acidobacteriaceae; genus Palsa-343. The sequence continues at coordinate 29,911 of PMAM01000270.1, read as the reverse complement.
GCGGGTCCTCGGTCCGATAGACGCGGTGCCCGAAGCCGAACACCTTCTTCTTCTGCCCCAGCAGAGCCTTCACGTACTCCACCGGATCGCCGCCCGTCTTGCCGATCTCGAAGAGCATCTTCATCACCTCTTCGTTGGCGCCGCCGTGCAGCGGCCCTTTGAGCGCGCCGATCGCGCCGGTGATGGCCGAGTGCATGTCGGCCATGGTGCCGGCGATCACCCGCGCGGCAAAAGTGGAGGCGTTCAGCTCGTGGTCGGCGTGCAGGATCAGCGCCATGTCAAAGGCGCCGACAGCGGCAGGAATGGGTTTGGTGCCGTGCAGCATCCACAGGAAGTTGGCGGCGTGCGACAGCGATGGATCGGGCTCGATGATGCTCTTGCCCTTGCGGATGCGATCGTACCCCGCGACCAGCATCGCCATTTGCGCAGTCAGAGCGAACGCTTTGCGTACGTTCGAGTCGTGATCGACGGCCGCCTCGGCCGGATCGTAGAAGCTCAGCGCGGAGACGGCCGTGCGCAGCGCTTCCATGGGCGTCGCCCTCTTCGGCACCGAGCGCAGCAGATCGTAGATCTCCGAAGGGATGCGTCGCGCCTCGGTCAGCTTGCGCGAGAAGTCGTCCAGCTGCGTGCGGTCGGGCAGCTTGCCGTGCCACAGCAGATACGTGGTTTCCTCGAAGGTGGAGTGATCCGCCAGTTCGTGAATATCGATGCCGCGATATGCGAGCACTCCGGCATAGCCGTCGATCCAGCAGATCCCCGAATTCGCGGCTACAACCCCTTCAAGACCCTTCACCACCGCTGCCGTCGCCATAGTGCTGCTTTCCCCTCTCCATCCGTCAGGAAACCCGGTCCATTGACCGGGAAGCCGCCGAGCCGTTCTCCGATGCAAACGGCTCCCGGATTCCCGCTGCTCGGAGGCGTTCCACCGTCGAGAATTCTATTCCTAGATTACGCGAAAATCCGCGCCGTTCGCCGCGCTGCTGGCCTGCGCCGGGATTATGTCGGCACGAACTGCCGTGGTCCCCGGAATGACGGCGCTCAGGGTTAGACGGATGCCGCAACGAATCGGCCGAGGCGGAATGCGGAGAGATCGATCTCGGGCCGGCGCCCGCTCATCCACTGGCTCAGAACGCGGCCCGTGCCCGGGCCAAGCAGGATGCCGTTCCTGAAATGCCCAGCCCCGATCCAGCGGTTCGCCCCGGTCTGATCGATGATGGGCAGGCCGTCGGCGGAGCCGGGGCGAAAGCCCACCCAGGTTTCGGCGATGCTGGCCTCGCGCAGGGGCGGCCAGAGATCGGCGGCGCGGCTGAACAGCTCATGAATGCGCAAAGGGTCGACGGTGCGGTCGAAGCCGGCATCCTCAACCGTGGAACCGATGGTGTAGCGGTTCCCGCCGCGCGGAACAATGTAGACCTGTGGCGTGCGCAGGACGCAATCCATCTGCACGCAGCCGGGAAGCTCGACGGTGAGCATGTGGCCCTTGCGCGGCATCACCGGCAGCGCCGGTTCGAGGACCGGCGCCCAGGCGCCGGTGGCATTCAGAAAGGCGCCGGCGAAGAACGTGCCGGAGACGGTTACAATTTCGGCTCCGCCATCGTCGCAGCGGGCGCTCAGGACCGCTGTATGCTCGCGCAGATCGATTCCCGCAGCCCGCACGGCAGAGGGAAGTGCCTCGGCGAGATCCCAGGCGTCGAAACTCGTTTCATCGAGCTGCACAAATTGCCAGCCATTCGCGTGGACCCCCGGCGCACGACCCAGAAGCTCGGGTTCGCTCAGAGTTCTCGCATCGCGGGGCGCTTCGTGCAAGCCCTGCACCGTGGCCCTGGTACGGATGGGGATCGATTTCTTTGAAAGGAATTCAACGCGCTCGAGGAATTCCGGGTAGAGCGACAGGCTCAGCTGCGTGAGCTCTTTCAGTTCGGTGGGGTTTTCGGGGTCGGCTCCTGCCAGCATGCCCGCGGCGGCGCGCGAGGCCTCCGCCATCGCTTCTCCCTGATCGAAGACGGTTACCTTACGGCCCCTTGCAGCCAGTTCCAGGGCGGTCGTGAGCCCGATGATGCCGGCGCCTGCGATCGCCACATCGCAACAGTCCATGGTTCGATTCTAATTTGCGGCGAACGATGCGAGCCAGGATTAGCCCCAACGAGAGGATCGATCGTGATCCATGCAGCGGTACCGGGGAATGTAACTTTGGTGGTCAAGCGCTGGAAGCCGCGCCGTTGCTGGCGATCGGCGGAGTGCAGATTCTCGTTGCAAGGTGCGTAATGCAGGGCGTCTGCGGAAGAATCTTCCCGCGTGCGTCCATTTTTACCGCAGAGGTTGTGATTACGGAATCGACGCGAATGTGGAAATTCCCGACTGCGGTTCGGCGCGAATGGCTCCGTTCGCGGTCCTGATCGCATAGCACGAAGGTAACGGCAACCTCCACCGACGTTGGATATCGACGTGCACACGCATTGGCTAAAATTTCGCATTACTGGCAAACAGTGCTGAGCAAGATTGAGCAGCGGGAGCCATTCGTAACCCGGTTGTTTGGGACTCCCGCGGAAACCCCTGCCTTCCCACCCCCCTAAGGAAAGCCACTCCTGGCGTGAGCCGGGCGGAGGAAAGACTCTGTACGACTTGAGGTGAGGTGGATGTACCTGGTCCCCATTCGTTTCTCGACAAAATCCGAAGCGGATCGCCGTGGCGGTTTCTGGTCCGATAACCGGTTCGGAAAGAGAAAAGGCAATGTGCGCCCCCGGGCGCGGCGCTCGCGGCGCTATCTGGCATACGCCGGCTTGCTGGTTGGCTTTTGCGTTCTGCTCGCGTTTGCCGGGTGCGGAACGATTGCCGGCGACGGACAGTTGATCGCGGCCGGTAGCGGCGTGAACTTTGGCGCCGTGACCGTCGGAAAGATCAGTACCGGAACGGTCTTGTTCAAAAACATAAGCGCCGGCGCGGTTTCGGTCTCGAGCGTGAATGTCACCGGTGGGCCTTTCGCCATCGCAGGCTCGATCAAATATCCAGTGAATGTTGCGGCTGGCTCGACCTACAGCTTGCAGGTGCAGTTCACCCCGTCTGCCGCCGGCCAGGTCACGGGTGCGGTCACCCTGATGACCGATGCCGCCGCGGCTCCGCCTACCGTGAATCTCACCGGCCTTGGGGTTAACGCCACCACAGCGCCGCCCTCCGGCCTTCTTAGCGGAATTTCCTGCAGCAGCGCGTCGCTGGTGGGTTCCGGAACAGACAATTGCTTCGTTGAACTGAACGGGCAGGCTGGGAGCGGCGGGGTCGCGGTCAACCTCGCGAGCACCAGCGCGGCAGTCACAGTTCCCGCCAGCGTCACGGTTCCCGAAAACGCCACCGAAATCGGATTCGCGGCGACAGTGGCAGCAGTGCCGGCGGCGCAATCCGCCACTCTGTCCGCGACCGTCGGGGGAATTTCGGAGTCCTTTGCTCTCCAGCTAAACGCCGCGCTGCGCGTCCTGAGCGCCAACGCTTCCCAGGTGTCGTTCGGGTTGGTCGCAGTTAATTCCACCGCCACCCAGTCCGTCATGCTGACGTCTTCGGGAACCCAGGCGGTGACTGTCGAATCCACGTCGCTGACGGGTTCCGGCTTCAGCATCGGCGGTCTCGCTTTCCCGGTCACGGTGAATCCCGGCCAGTCGATCCTCCTGCAACTGGAATTTGTGCCGACGATCGCCGGCGCTGTTTCAGGACAGATCACTATCAGCAGCAACGCAACGGCCGGCGGCACCATGGCCATTCCCGTGAGTGGAACCGGGGGAGTGCCTTACGCGGTCAATCTCACCTGGGCCGCTCCCACCAGTTCCGCCGACGCGGTGGTCGGCTACAAAGTCTATCGCTCCATCAATGGAGCTTCGTCTTACCAGCTGCTGAATTCCGCGGTGAATACCGGAACCACGTTCACCGATACGACCGTGGCGAACGGTCAGTCTTACGTCTATTACGTAACGAGTGTCGACGTTGCAGGCGCGGAGAGCGTCCCTTCGAATACGTTCGACGCGACCATTCCCTGAAGCAACAGCCTGGTGTAACGGTCACGTTAGTCTGTTTGAGTCAATGAATTTCGATGACGACTTTGAGCAAAACCGGATGCCGGACGAACGCTATAATGGTTGTGGGCCCCGCTGCGAAAGCGACCAACAGGGCCCGTCCGAGACTCTCAGCAACATCAACTTCAGCCTGCCTGAACCGGATACAACTCCGCGGAAGGTCGTTCTCCGCCGGTGCTCCCTGTCAAATCTCTGAGGGAAGTGGCTCGGGAATGTTGAGAGAGCCATCTCAGTCGCACGGACAAATGCCATGGTTGCTGTAGCAAATAGCCTTCCTTCTCCAATTCGCATCCTGATCGCTGACGATCACCCGCTTTTCCGCGACGGCCTGCGGAGACTTCTGCAGGCGGAGCCCGGCTTTGAGATCGTCGGTGAGGCCTCGGACGGCGACGTGCTGGTGGAGCTGGCGCGGAAGACCAGGCCGGATATCCTGCTGCTCGATCTGGCCATGCCTCGCCAGAACGGCATGGAAGTGCTGCGCGAGCTTTCTGCGTCGCGGCTTCCAGTGCGGACGCTGCTGCTGACGGCATCGATCGAAAAGTCGCAGATCGTGCAGGCGCTGAAACTGGGAGCGTACGGCGTCATCATGAAAGAGTCGACTACGCAGCGGCTGTTCGACAGCATTCAGTGTGTCATGGCCGGACAGTACTGGGTCGGCCGGGAGAGCGTCACGGATCTGGTGCGCGCGCTGCGCAGCGTTTCACCGGCGGACGACGGCCCCCGCGCCCGGGACTATGGGCTGACGACGCGCGAGATAGAGATTGTGACCCTGGTGGTGGCCGGCTACTCGAACCCGGACATCGCGCAGCGGTGCTCGATCAGTGAGCAAACGGTCAAACACCATGTCAGCAACGTCTTCGACAAGCTGGGCGTATCCAACCGCCTTGAGCTGGCTCTTTTCGCCGTCAACCATCGTCTTACGGCCGCTGCGAGCTGATTGCGGAATCCACAGGTCAGTGGAACTGTTTCTCCGCTCGGAGAAACGCTGAGCCTCTCCCGCGCACCACTGGAATGCGCGCCAATCGCAATTTAGAGCACCTCGGTAACACACCATCGTTCCACTTTGGTAGCACTATGCAGTCATATGACGATAGTACTGTCGGGCCATTGCTGTCTCCTGGGAACTGCCCTAACCTGAACATCGCAAGTCGGCATGGCAAGCCTGTGCTTATATGCAGTGGAACGAAGGGTAAGGAGAGGGGATGGAGTCGGACCAGGTCATTGATTCGACCAACCCGGAAATCCCCCGAGCCCGGCGCTATGAAATTGGGACCGCCATCCGGTTTCGTGTCCGTGGGGAACGAGATTGGCAAGAAGGTCTGACGGAGAACATCAGCGTTTCCGGTTTGCTGATTCGGTCCGGAAGAGCGCTGGATCCCAGGACCGCGATTGAGATGCGTTTTTTTCTTCCTGTTGAGCTGGACGGCGAATGCGCCGCGGAAGTTTTCTGCCGAGGGTTCGTGATCAGATCGTCGAAGTGCAGGATCCCGGCTGGTACTTACACAATTGCTGCCAAGATTATGCATTCTCGTTTTCTTCGCCAAATGAGCAGCAGGGATTACGCAGCCAAAGATGCGGTGAGCAGCCATCGACGGTTGGTGATTTGATCGATTTCTCCTGTTAAATCCGGGCGTTGCCGAAGACAGGAAGCACCGGGTACGCGAACCCGGGGCAGTAGTTTTTGGAGTTTGGTTTCGTCTGTGGAAAACGAGCTCATGTAGCTCACAGGGCGGAGCTATGCCTGGGCCTGTCTTGAGCAGAGGGTGGTGATGTAAAGATGCCGGATGCAGCCAACATCGAAAATCCTTCCGACCAGCCTTCCTGGTGGGCGGTTTACACCCAGCATCAGCACGAAAAGACCGTCGCTGAAATGCTCATGGGAAAGGGTTTCGATGTCTTTCTGCCGCTGCATGAGACCTTGCGGCGTTGGAAGGATCGACAGAAGCTTCTCTCCCTGCCCCTTTTCCCCGGCTATGTTTTCGTCCGGGGAGTCCTGAGCCGGCGCCTGCAGGTCGTCAGCACGCCGGGCATTCACATGATCCTCTCCCGCGGCGAGCAGATTGAGGTCGTTCCGGAAGCGGAGATCGATGCGATTCGCCGAGCGGTGCAGGGTTCCTGGCGCGTTGAGCCTCACCCATTCCTGAAAATCGGAGAACGTGTGAGGGTTACGCGCGGGTCGCTGGAAGGGGTCCAGGGAATTTTGATCCGCAAGAAGAACCTGTACCGCCTTGTTCTTTCCGTGGAAATGCTCGCACAGTCGGTCGGGGTGGAGGTTTCCGCCTCCGATGTGGAGCCGGTCGCCCCGGTGAGCCCGAAAAGCGTGTCTGCCGGAGTCATGGACGCAGGAATTGGAGATTTCCAGAAGAATTTCCCTTCCTCTGTTCCGAATTACGAGGCAAGATTAGAGAACACCCGTTAAATTCCTCAGAGCCTCGCCAGCTCATTCATCCAGTACAGCGGGAGGCACGCTCGGGCTGTCCGTCCATCGTGTTCCTCCAGAGGTTGTTGCAGGTTATGAAATTCAAAGCTGATTACGCCCTGGTTGCGGTAAGCGGTCTGATCTTTGCATTCGCAGGTTCGTTGCCGGCGCAGACCGTAGCTTCCAGCACCCCCACTCCGGATTCGGCCTCGGCCCCCGGAGCAGCCCCTGATCAGGTCACTCCGCCCGCCACCAACAAGGTTCATAACAGCACTTACCTGATTGGCGACGACGATGTCCTCGAAGTCAACGTCTGGAAAGAGACGGAGCTCACCAAACAGGTACCCGTTCGGTCTGACGGGAAAATCTCTCTGCCGCTGGTCGGCGAACTGCAGGCGGCCGGCAAAACCCCGGTGCAGCTGGAAGACGAAATCACCAACCGGCTTCGTAACTTCATTACCGAACCGGCTGTGACGGTGATGGTCCTGAAGATCAACAGCCTGAAATTCAACGTCATGGGCGAGGTCATCAGGCCAGGATCTTATGCCCTCTCGACCACAACCACGATTGTGGACGCGATCGCTACCGCCGGCGGCTTCCGGGATTTCGCCAAGAAGAAGTCCATCTATGTGCTCCACCAGAGGCCGGACGGGACTGAAGCGCGCCTTTCGTTCAACTACAGCACGTTCATCAAGGGCAAGAATCCAAAACAGAACATTCTTCTTCAGCCGGGGGACACGGTCGTGATTCCGTGAGACGGATTATGAACCCGCGAATTCTTATCTTTCTCGTTCTGTGCGCCGCCATCCCGGCATGGTCGCAGACAACGGGAGCCGGAAGCCCCGGAACCGCTGGGAGCCCCGGAACCGCCGGGACCGCCGGGACTGCCGGGACCGACGAGCAGCCGGATACGCCGGTAGCGAACGACGGGATGCTGACCCCTCCGCCGGTGAGCGGCCAGGCCTATCCGATTCTGATCGGCGCCGAGGAGCACACGAACTATGTGAGCTTTGGGGCGACCGCAAACATTGCTTACGACGACAACGTCGAAGGCGGTTACACTGGTGTATCCAAAGGCGACATGATCTATTCGATCTGGCCGACCGTCAGCCTGAACCGGAGCTCGCCGCGGCTTCGTGAGGTCCTCAACTACAGCCCGGGGTTCACGATCTATCAGCCCAGTTCGGTCTTTAACGCAGCGGACCAGAACGCGACGGGGGATTTGCAGTATCTTATGGGCACGCACACGACCCTCGACCTGTCGGATAACTTCGACCGCAGCTCCAGCTTGTTCAATCAGCCCTTTTCCGCGACCCAGGGAGCGGTTACGGGAGGAGTTCCGACGCAGACCAGCGGCGCTCTTCCAGCTTTTGCCGACCGGATTTTGAATACCGCCAGTGCGCAGCTTACGAACCAGACCGGCGACAACGGGATGATCGGCTTGTCTGCGAATTATGGCCAGCTCGACTATCCCAACACCAAAGAGGTAGCAGGACTTTATAATGCGACATCCTACGAAGGCGGCGCCTTTGTCACCCAGCGGCCGACCCGCCGCCAGTATCTGGGCGCAAACGTGCAGCATGCCAGGATCGTGAGCAACCTGAACGGCATCGACAATGTGATGCAGCGGGACAATATTTTCGGGTTCTACACAATCTATCTGCGCAACCTGCAGCAGAGCATGCTCTCGCTCTCCATCACCGCGGGGCCTGAGCACTACAGCATCGCGCAGTATCCTGAGGCGCTGCTCTCCAAGTGGACGCCCTCCGGCACCGTCTCCCTGGGATGGCAGGCGCACCTGTCCAGCGCGTCCGCAAGCTATACCCGGGCCGTGACCGGGGGCGGAGGCCTGCCGGGTGCCTACGAGGAAGACGGCGCCGAAGCTATGTATCGCCGGCAGCTCCGGCCCACTTGGGACTTTAACGTTTCAATGGTATACACCCGGAACAAGAGTGCGACTCCCGAGTTTGCCTTTGCTGTGCCCGGCGGCCACACGGTTACGGCAGGGGTGTCGGCCGATCACACGTTCTCGAAGAATCTCAAGATGACGTTCGGCTACGACTGGATGGACCAAAGCTACAAAGCAGTGGTTTCGCTGTCGCCAATCCCCATCAGCAACCGCGAATATTGCGCGATCACTTACCAGCTAACCCGACCCGTGGGAAGATAACGATGCCGGAAGTATTCGAAGAAGAAAAAGGCCAAAAATTCGATATCGAGCGCTATCTGGACATCGCGCGGCGGCGCCATATGTACTTTCTCGTTCCGCTGCTGCTCGGGTGGCTCCTGGTATGGTGCGTGAGCTGGGTCCTTCCGCCCCGGTATAAGTCCTCCACCCTGATTCTGGTGCAGGAGCCCACTCTGCCGAGGAACGTTGCGGATGTTGCAGGGGATCAAAGCGAGTTGCAGGCACGGCTGCAGACCATGCAGCAGGAGATCCTGAGCCGCACCCGCCTGCTGACGATCATCAATGGCATGCATCTGTATGACGACGGGCGCAAGCCGATGAGCGACGACGACAAGGTCGCGACCATGACCAAGGCGATCGATATCGATCTGGTGCGCGATACGCATAACAGTGTCACGGGATTCAAGATCAGCTATTCGTCCGATAATGCCCGCGTGGCCCAGGCAGTCACCGGACAGCTGGCTGAGCTGTTCATCAACGAGAACCAGCGGACGCAGTACCAGCAATCCGCGGACACAACCAGCTTTTTGAAAACACAACTGGAACAGGCGGCCCAGGCATTGGCAGAGCAGGAAGCCAAGGTGAAGAACTTCCAGGCCACGCATATCGGTGCGCTGCCAAGCGAGGCGCCGAACAATCTGGCGATTCTCGGCGGCCTCCAGTCGCAGCTGAATAGCGCGCAGGACGCATTGAACAACGCCACCCAGCAGCGCGCTCTGCATGAGACCGAGATTCAGCAGCTTCGCAGCAATCCCGTGGTCGCCGTCCATTCCGGCGACGTTCTCGATCCCAACAGCGTGCAGGCCATCGATATGCAGCTGGCAAAATTGCACGATCAGCTGACCGATCTGACCTCGCGATACACGGACAGCTATCCGGACGTGGTCAAGCTGAGAGCGCAAATCGCTCAGGTAGAGTTGCAGCGGAAGCAGGCTTTGGCAGCGGAAAAGACGAAAGAGTACAAGAGCCCCGACAGCCTGCCTCTGGCGCAGCTCCAGGCGCAATTGCAGGCGGACAACGTCGAAATCCAGAACCGCCAGAAGTCGATCGCCCAGCTGCAGGGCAGAATCGGGGAGTATGAGGCTCGCATTAATGCCGAGCCGAGCGCCGAACAGGGTCTGGCCGATCTCAACCGCGGGTACGCACAGTCTCAGGCCAACTACAACGATATCCTGAAAAAGATGCAGGAATCGCAGATGTCCACAAGTATGGAACAGATGCAGCAGGGGGAGCGTTTCCAGATGCTGGATCCTCCGAGCCTGCCTGACAAACCGGATTTTCCGAATCGGCTGGTGTTCTGCCTCGGCGGTTTGGTTGCAGGCCTGGTGTTTGGAGCCGCCTCGGTGGCTGCCTTCGAGTTTACCGATGACCGGCTGCGCTACGAATCCGAGATCAGCGAACTTCTGCCGGTGCCGGTGATTTGTGAAATTCCCGAGGTCAGCAATCCGGTCGATGAGCAACTGAACAAGCGAAAGACGCTGATCGGGTGGGCAACAGCAGCGCTCGTGGCTATGGTAATTCTCGCAGGCTCTGCAATCAGTTACTTGCACGGCTAGGCGCCGTCATCCATGTATAAGGCTTTCTTTAAGCTCGCCCGTAACCCCTTCGACCTGACGCCGGATCCGACCTATTTTGTCTCGACCCGCCGGCACAATGAGGCGTTGGCCGCACTGCACTACGGCATCCGGCGCCATAAAGGATTCGTGGTTGTGACGGGCGAGGTGGGAACGGGGAAGACTCTGCTGCTCCGCTGTCTGCTTCGCCTGCTGAAAGAAAGCAAGGATATCTCCTATGCCTACCTGTTCAACAGCCGCCTGACGCCTACGGAGTTTTTGCAATACATTGTGGCCGACTTCGGGCTACCTTCTTCGGGGAAGAACAAAAGCGAACTGCTGCTTGATCTGGGGCAGTTTCTGGTGTCGCGCGGGTCAAAAGGCCTGACTACTGTGCTGATCGTCGACGAGGCGCACCACCTGTCCGAGGAGTTGCTGGAGGAGGTGCGCCTGCTGTCCAACCTGGAGACGACCGACGATAAGCTGCTGCAAATCGTCCTCGTGGGCCAGCCGGAACTGGATGACAAGCTGGATTCGATCGGGCTGCGGCAGCTCAAGCAGAGAATCGCGCTGCGCGCCCAGCTTGGACCGCTCGACGCCGAGGAGACCCGCGAGTACATCGACCATCGCCTCCATGTGGCGGGAATGGAGGGAGACTCGAAGCGGATCTTCCCACCCGATGCGGTGGCGGCCGTCTACCGCCATTCGCGCGGTTTCCCGCGGCTGATCAACACTATCTGCGAAAACGCACTCATCACCGCCTACGCGCGACAGATTCCGACGATTACCGCCGATGTCATCGACGATGTGGCAAGAGAGTTCCGCCTCGACCGCGAATTCAGCGAGTCGGCAGGAAGCGGAACCCAGAATGAAATGGATGTACAACGAGCCGCGAAAGTCCTTCGCGACCTCTATTCAGCGCTGCGCAAGCCCGTGGCACGCAGTGCCGAGCTGAATTTGCCTGTTTCTCTCGAAGCGAGTGAGTATGAGCCGAATATTTGACGCCCTGCAGCGGTCAGAAGCCGAAAGGTCAGGAGCCCAGGGACCTCCGGTGGTGGATGCGACGGAACTACTCCGTCATGCCGAACGGCGCGCGGTTTCGGAATTTGGGGACAATGCCGTACCCGAATTCGAGACCGTGGCGCCGGCGAAGCCAGAGAAGGTCGCCGTTCGCAGTGGACACCTGCCGCCGAAAAATGGCGTGTCCCTCGCCGGAAATGGCGTTCACGTGCCGCTACCCGTTGCGCCCGTTGCTGCTGAGGCCACGCGGTCCCAGGAGCGTCCCGCGATCTTCGAGCAGTTCCAGTTGCTGCGGGTTTCCGTGCCCGCTCAAGGCCGGCTGGTCAGCGTTTCCGACAAAGAGGGCGCGGCTGCGGAAGCGTTTCGACTTCTCGCCGTCCGTCTTCGCCACCTGCGGCGCGATCGCCCATTGAAAAGGATTCTCATCACCAGTTCGATTCCGCAGGAAGGGAAGAGCATGTGCTCGGCGAACCTCGCCTGCTCCCTGGCTCTGCGGGCCCCACAGAGAACGCTCCTGCTGGAAGGGGATATCCGGCGCCCATCCCTGGCGCCGATGTTCGGGCTCGCACCCCGGCCCGGCCTTTCAGAATGGTTGCGGGGGGAACGGGAACTGAAGGATAGTATTTGCTTCCTCGAGGGGCCCGGCCTTTGGTTTATGGCCGCGGGAAGCTCCTCAGCCAATCCCCTGGAACTGCTGCAATCCGCGAAGTTCTCGCAGCTGATGGATCAGTTGTCCGACCTGTTTGACTGGGTTGTGGTCGATTCGCCTCCGGTCCTTCCCCTGGCTGACACCAGTGTCTGGTCGCGTCTGTGCGACGGCACTCTGCTGGTCATCCGGCAGGGGGTCAGCGAGAAGCGCCAGTTGCAGAGAGGTGTCGAAGCGCTCGAGCCCCAGAAGCTGATCGGGGCCATCCTGAATTCCTCCAACAGTGCGCCTCACAGCGACTACTACTACGGCCCGCGGTCCGGCAACGGGTCGAGCTAAGCCGGGCACAAAGAGTTTCCGGGCAGGATCGGTGACTCGATCTGTGCCCGAAGAGCCGGTCACTCGGAAACCGGGATTGTTGAGCGATAGACACATTCGTCAAAGCACAAGCCAGTACTTCCATAAGTTCATATATCTTCTATTTTTTCGCACCTGATGTTCGAACATTCACGATGCTCGAAGGAGGAGCGAGTTGTGACTCTGCCAAGGATCAATAAGATCTCAGATATGGTGGACCCCATCTTTGATGCGGCCGCCTACGGGGAACGCGACGTTCTTGTCGAGGAATCGTTCAGGCGGCGGATCGCCATTGAGCGCAAGCGCACAGAACGTTCCAGAGAGCCCTTCCTGCTCATGCTGCTGGAAGCCGGCGCGGCGCAGAACGGCGACAGCCCCGACAAAACCCTGAACGGCATCGTCGCGGCCATGCAGTCCTCCACGCGCGAAACCGATGTGGTCGGCTGGTACAAGGACCGCAACACGGTCGGTGTTATCTTTACGGGACTGGTTGTCAGCGACAAGAGTTCGGTATTGAGCACCATCCTGGGCAGAGTGAGTACCGCTCTGCAGCAGGAAGTGACGCTGGAGAGATTCAACCAGATCACGTTCTCGTTCCACTTCTTTCCCGACGACTGGGACGGAGACGGTTCGGGCCGGCCAAGCGATCCCATCCTGTATCCGGATCTCTTCATCCCCAGCAACGACCAGCGGGTTCTTTTGCGCGTGAAGCGCGTGATGGACATTATGGGTGCCACGCTGATGATGATTGCGTGCCTCCCCCTGTTCGCCACGATTGCGCTGGCTGTAAAGCTCACCTCGAAAGGTCCTGTGCTCTTCCGGCAGGATCGCATCGGGCAGTACGGCCGGCGCTTTACCTTCCTCAAATTCCGGTCGATGCGCGTCAACAATGACGAATCGGAGCACAAGGAATACGTCAAGCAGCTGATCGCGGGCGTGGCACAGGGGGTTAAGACTGCCAATGGCGAGTCCGTGTACAAGCTGGCCGGCGACAGGCGAATCACTCCGATCGGGAAGTTTCTGCGGAAGACCAGCCTGGACGAGTTGCCACAGTTCATCAACGTCCTTCGTGGAGATATGTCGCTGGTGGGTCCGCGNNCCACCTAGTGTAGTGCGTCACGCAGAATGACGATTATGCCAATCTTCGGGAATTCGGACGCACTACACCAGAATCGCGCTCATCAATAGAGTCTTTCTGGGCATGCCTCAAGCCGGCAATTCAGCGGCCGCAGGCTCCGACATTGCCCGCGCGCTGGTGTCAGCTGACGTCTTTCTCCTTCTGGCGTAGTATTGGCGGCTCATGCTAAACTCTGTTTCCGGTAATGTTCAGCCGCCACTATAGAAAAGTAAAGGCCATCTTTGGCCTCACCGATTCCCTCCTTACCTCGCTGGCCTTTGTGGCGGCCTATCAGACCCGCTCCCAGCTGAATTCCCAACAGCCGTTTCACTGGGTTTTTTACATTGACTTCCGGGTTGCCGTCCTCCTTCTGTTGGTTTCTCTCGTCGCCTGGCTGGCCCTCGGTTACTGGTTCAATATCTATGAAAAGCTCGACTCCGCACACCCGCCCGTTGTTTTGCGCGATACTTTTCGGCAGTGCTTTTTAGGCGTCATTTGTCTGGTGGTGGCGGAGTATTTGTTGCGCCTCGACCTCAGCCGCGTTTTTGTCGCACTATTCGGCATCTACGCGTGGATTCTGTTGTGCCTTTTCCGCATAAACGCCGCGCGCGTGATCGGCGCTGTGCGGAAGCAATTTGGAACAGCACACTTCGTTATGGTGGTGGGATCGAACCAGCGAGCGCGCCATTTAGGGGAAGCTCTCGAGCGATCGTCGGATTATAGCATTCGCTTGGTGGGGTTCTTGGACGAAGAGCCAGGCCAAGTCCACCTGTCGCGAACCTACGAACAGTATCCGCTTTCCGGCCTGCCCGAACTGCTGCGGGCGCAGGTGATCGACGAGATTATTTTTGCCGTGGACAGCCAGCGGTTGCTTGGACTGGAAGATGTTTTCCTGCTTTGCGACGAGGAGGGCGTACGCACGCGCGTAGCGGTGGATTTCTTCCCGCATGTGAACAGCGAGGTCTATCTCGACTCGCTAGGGAACTTTCCGCTGCTGACGTTTTCGGCGGCGCCTCACGATGAAATCCGGCTGCTGGCCAAACGCATCACTGATGTGGTCTTGGCTGGGGCAGCACTGGTCTTGCTGTTGCCGTTCATGCTCCTCATCATGTTGCTGATCCGGCTCACCTCACCTGGTCCGGCGATTTTCCGTCAACAACGCTGTGGTCTGAACGGCCGGCGTTTCACGTTCTACAAGTTCCGGTCAATGAGGGACAATGCCGAGGAACTCAAGGCATCGCTCCTGATTCTGAACGACAAATCGACGGCATTTAAGATCGCCAATGACCCGCGTATGACGCCCGTAGGCCGGTTCCTTCGCAAGTTCTCGATCGATGAGTGGCCGCAATTTTGGAACGTAGTCAAGGGCGAAATGTCGCTGGTGGGTCCGCGCCCGCCGGTGCCCTACGAACTGGCCGCTTACCAGACCTGGCATCGTCGCCGCGTGCTGCAGGTAAAACCCGGCATCACCGGTCTGTGGCAGGTGACGGGCCGCAGCCGGGTACGTTTCGACGACATGGTGCGCCTCGATCTGCGCTATGCCATCTCCTGGACACCCTGGCTGGATCTGAAAATTCTGCTGCGTACTCCCGCCGCTGTCATCAAGGGCGCCTACTAAGTTCGCCCTTCCCATCGGGCTCCCGATTGATTCTCTTTTATGCGCGTCAGGTGGTGCTCCGCCGCGAGGTGGTGCGCCCTCCGTTTGTCAGCAGTTCCTGAAAGTGTGGTGACAATCCCGTGAATTTTGGTGTAATCGGCTACGGTTATTGGGGACCGAATGTAGTTAGAAATCTCGCCTCCCTCGAAGATTCTCAGGTTGCGGCTATAGCGGAGCTCAGCCCCGCTGCGCAGAACCGCGCCCGTAAAGCTTACCCCGGCATCCATATCACTGCCGATGCGATGGAGGTCATTACTTCACCCAACATCGACGCCATTGCCGTCATTACTCCGGTATGGACCCACTACGAACTGGCCAAGGCTGCTCTGGAAAACGGCAAACATGTGTTTGTCGAGAAGCCTTTCACCAGCAACGTGGCGCAGGGCGAGAAGCTGATCGATATTGCCATCCAGAAAAACCTGAGGATCATGGTGGATCACACCTTCCTGTTTACCGGTGCGGTCAGGAAGATCTCTCAGCTGCTCCGCGAAGGAACTCTGGGCAAGTTGTATTACTACGATTCCACGCGCGTTAACCTCGGACTCTTCCAGCACGATATCAACGTGCTGTGGGATCTTGCTCCGCACGATCTGTCCATCATGGATCACGTCATCGAGGGCAGCCCGGAGGCCGTGGTGGCCACCGGACAGTGCCACCTGAATTCCCATGAAGACGTCGCGTTCATGACCCTGTATTTTCCTGAGAACGTCATCGCGCACATCAATGTGAACTGGTTGTCGCCAGTGAAGGTTCGCACCACTCTGATTGGTGGCGAGAAGCGGATGCTGGTGTGGAACGACCTTGAAAACGATGAGAAGGTCAAGGTCTACGACAAGGGCGTGAATATCAATAACAGCGAGGGATTGTACAAACTGCTCGTCAACTACCGTTCTGGAGATATGTGGTCTCCCCAGCTGGAGCAGCTCGAAGCGCTTCATCAGGAGCTGACTTACTTCGTAGACTGCATCTCCACCGGCAAAGACCCGTTCAATGACGGATGCGCCGGGCTGCGCGTGGTCAAGATGCTGGAAGCAGCGAGCGAATCCATCGGCAAAAGAGGATCACTCGTCTATCTATGAGCTCTTTTAACTGCATTGCAGACGATGTGAAACTGGGCACGAACGTGCGGTTGTCGAAGTTCATCAACCTCTATGGCTGCGAGGTCGGAGACGACACCAAGATCGGCGCATTCGTCGAAATCCAGAAGAACGCCACCGTTGGCAGGCGCTGCAAGATTTCCAGCCACACCTTCATCTGTGAAGGCGTCGTGATCGAAGACAACGTCTTCATCGGTCACGGGGTCACCTTCATCAACGACAGCTATCCGCGCGCCACCACAGGCGATGGCCAGTTGCAGACGGAAGCCGACTGGAAGGTCGAACCTACCGTCATTCGCAGGGGCGCATCGATTGGATCGGGCGCCACCATCCTGTGCAGTACTACCGTCGGTGAAAACGCCATCGTTGGCGCAGGCAGCGTTGTCACCAAAGATGTCCCACCCAACACCATCGTGGCCGGCAATCCNNCTCGATCTCGTCAGTCCCCATGTTGAACTGGAAGAAGAGCTGACCGCCGTTTTCCGCCGCGCCCTTTTCACCGCAGGGTTTGTGGGCGGGCCCATGGTCGACGACTTCGAAAAAGCCTTCGCTGCGTTTTGCGACACCACGCATTCCATTGCCGTGAACAGCGGAACCGATGCCCTTCGCTTTGCCTATATGGCGTGCGGCATCGCACCGGGCGATGTCGTCGTGACCGTGCCCAATACATTTATCGCCACGACCGAGTCGATCTCTCAGGTCGGAGCGATTCCGGAATTCGTTGACATCGACAAGAACACCTATAACGTCTCCATCGAGCGTCTGCAGGAGTTCCTGGAGCAGAGATGCAGCCGCGATGGATCCGGACGTCTCATCAGCAAACGGCACCAGCGGCCGGTCACCGCGATCGTCCCGGTCCATCTGTATGGTCAGATGGCGGACATGGATTCCATCCTGCGGCTGGCCGGCGAGTACGGGCTGCAGGTGATTGAAGATGCCTGCCAGGCGCACGGTGCGGAGTACTTCTCCGGCAAGCTGAACCGCTGGATGAAGGCCGGCACCATGGGTCATGCCGCCGCGTTCAGCTTTTATCCGGGCAAGAACCTCGGCGCGCTCGGCGAAGGCGGCGCGGTGACGACCAATGACGCTGCAGTCGCGGCGAAGATCAAAATGATTCGCGAGCACGGCCAGGCGAAGAAGTACTACCACGACATGGAAGGTTACAACGGCCGGCTGGACTCGGTGCAGTGCGGACTACTGCATGTGAAACTGGGCCACCTTGCGAAGTGGAACGCGCTGCGCCGCGACCGGGCCGCGGAATACGACCGTTTGCTGGCCGGCAACGATGCCCTCGTCTGCCCCTATGAGCCCTCATGGTCGCGCGCCGTCTATCACCTTTATGTCATGCGTACCGCCGATCGCGATGGTCTGGCGCAGCACCTGAAAAAGGCAGGAATCGGCACCGGCGTTCACTATCCGGTTCCGCTCCACCAGCAGAAGGCATACGCGTCACTGGGCTACAGGCCAGACGAACTGCCGGTGTGCACGCAGCTGGCGACCGAAATCCTTTCCCTGCCCATCTTCCCGCAACTCACCGCAGTGCAGCAGGCGCGCGTGGTGGAGGAGATCGAGAACTTTGCGGGACCGGGACGCGCCCCCGCCGAGCCGACCGTTCTGGCTGCGCGGAGCTAAAGCATGCAAAGCAGGGCTCGAACCGGCGAGCTGCGCCGGCGGATACAGCCGTGAGTATCCGGTTCGATCGCACCGGCACGCTGTATCTCGCCGCCCCATTGCTTGGTGTGCTGGCGCGGGGCCGCGAGGGCAAAATTCCGATCCTCATGTACCACAGCGTCGCCGACGAGGACGAATCGGCTCTGCAGCCGTACTACTGGATCGCGACAACTCCGGCTCAGTTCTTACAGCAGATGACGTTGCTGCACGAGCGCGGCTATCGGACAGCGAGCCTCGCTTCGGCGGTGGGACTGCTGCAGGATGGCCGGGGCACGGTCGAAAGGACGGTGGTCATCACCTTCGACGATGGCTATCGAAACTTTTGCCGGCATGCCTTTCCCGTGCTGGAGCGGTTCGGGTTTACCGCCGCCATGTTCTTGCCCACGGCGTCGATCGGCGATCGGCCCGAGGTCTTCAACCGGAGGGAGTGCATGACCTGGGCCGATGTGCGGGAGCTGCAGCAGCGGGGCATCTCTTTCGGATCGCACACGGTCACTCATCCCCAGCTCCACGGGCTCGATCCGGATCGCATCCGTGAGGAGGTCCTGCGGTCGCGGCAGACGATTGAGGACAAAACGGGCTGCGCAGTCGATTCCTTCGCCTACCCGTATGCTTTTCCGCAAACGGACGCCGCTTTCAAAGCGATGCTGCGGGCGATTCTGGAAGAGAGCGGCTACCGTTACGGGGTCTGCACGCAAATTGGGCGGGCTGGGGCGGCCAGCGATCCTCTGTTTTTGGAACGACTTCCAGTCAACAGTGCCGACGATCCTAAGCTGTTGCAAGCCAAATTGGCGGGGGCCTATGACTGGGTAGGTGGCCTGCAGTCGCTGGCCAAGCGGGTTCGCAGGCCCCGCACGAAAACGGGGAGCCAAAAGTAATCGGGGCAACACCTTTTTACGCGCTTCTCAGCGCACACCCTGAGCGGATTGGCGCAGATCGAGCCATTTTTGCCGTGATGCCGACAGCTTAGGGGCCCTTCAGAGGGGTCCTCCCGGCCCAGGAGCAATATGAGAATCAACGAGATAAAGGGGGATGTTACCGAAGTTTATAGTTTTCCGCGGGGTGATGTGCCAAACGTCACTTTCCTGTTCGGGACTGGTCATTGGTTTGCATTCGACAGGCAGACCACGTCCCGCACAGATGGTAATGTTCAGGGCGAAATCCCGGAGGAACTCTGTCCATGTTGAGGAAGATGCGTGTAGTGAGTGCTGCGTTTGCCGCGGCACTGAGGAATCCCAGGTTCATAACGATCGTTCTGTTGCCGTTTTGCGCGGTCGCAGCGAAGGCAAATGACGTTTATATCGCTCAAACGGCTGCGGGATCAGCCAACGGGTCGAGCTGTGCGAACGCCTTTGCTTACACTTACTTCAACACAAAGGGAAACTGGACCTCCAGTATTGCCAGCGGCACGCAGATCGGTCCCGGAAGCACCGTTCATGTGTGTGGAACCATCACGGTTGGCGCGAATACTGAGGCCCTTGTGTTTCAGGGGAGCGGCCTCAGCGGTAGTCCGGTCACGTTGTACTTCGAGAGCGGCGCGATGCTTGCGTCTCCGGAATGGCCTCCTCAGGGCTCGGGCGGCGCCATCGACGTCAGCAATCAGAATTATGTCGTCATCAACGGAAACGGCGGTGCCAACGGAGCCACGCAGGGCATCATCGAGGCAACAGCCACCGGCGATTCAGGAGCAGCCTGCCCCGGCGGATCCTGTACGTACCACGACGACAGCAACGGCATTGAGGCCGACAGCAGCAACAACCTGACGGTGGAAGGGCTTGCCATCATTGACATGTACGTTACTGCTTCCGGTGTGCCGAATGGCGGCGGCGGTGCCTGCATGTGGGGCCACGGTTCATCAAGTAACTGGACGATCACCAATAATCTGATGCACGACGTGAGCTGGTGTATCAATCTGCAGTATGACAGTGGAACATCTTCCGGCATCACGATCTCGAATAACCAGATCTATAACATTGACCATGGAATTGCGATTGGCGGTCCGCACTCAGGTAACACTCTGAGCAACGTCAATGTCTTCGGCAACAATATCCACGACTACTCGAACTGGGACACTCCCGGCGACGTATGGCATCACGACGGCATCCACATCTGGGGATACAACAACGACGGATCCGATACCATCACGGGCGTCAATATCTACAACAACAAGTTTGGCGGCTGCATCGGCCAGAACGTGACGTCGCACATCTTCGTGGAGTACAACAGCGACGCCACGCATAATGTCGCGATCTACAACAACACGCTCATTGACACCTGCAATGGCGCTGACAATGACGGCCTGATTAACATCGACGATGAAGGCGAAGCGGTCTACAACAACACATTCATCGGCACCTCTGGCGATACGTGCATGGGTGTATCGGACGCGACTAACGTGACTTACGTCAACAATGTCGCGAGCGGGTGCGGTACCCTGATCTGGGCGGACCAAAGCGCGAGCTTCGCTTCCGGGGGCCTCCACAACAACATTTATGCGAGCTGCTCAGGAAGCAACTGCTTCGCATACCGCGGGAACTTTTCCGGATCGTTTTCCACCTGGCAGGGCGCGACTGGACAGGACGCGAGTCCATCCGCATACGTTTCGAGTGCGAACCTCTCTCCTGCCGGTGTGCCTCAGGCCGGCTCCGCGGTCATCGGTGTCGGGGCGAACCTGACATCCCTGAGCCTCACTACCCTGGACAGCGACATTGTCGGCAATCCTCGCGCAACGAGCGGCGCGTGGACGGCAGGTGCCTATTCGACTTCCGGTACCGCTCCTCAACCGCCGACAGGCCTGACAGGTACGGTCGTCGCAAACTAGAGCGGCTTGCTGTCTGACTACAACCAGCTCTTCGTCGATATCCAGGAAAAAACGCCGCTGAGTTTCTGCGCCGTCCGCCACATTCGTGGTGGACGGCGCTGGCTTCAGCCCTGCGAAAATGAATCTGGCAAAATGAATCAGTGAGTACCCCATGAAGAAACTGATTCCCTTTTTTGCTGTCGCTCCGGCCTTCCTGCTCATTGCCGCTTTCGTTATGACGCGTTCGGCATTCGCAGGCACTCGTTACATTGCGCAGTCTGCAGGAACCTTCAGCAGCGGGATGGCTTGCAAGGGGCAGACCACAATCACGCCCGACACATTCAATGAAATGACGAGCTCGCCGGGAGATGTGAACTACATTTGCGGGACGATCACGGGTTCCGCAGGTGTGCAGCTCCTGACCCCGAAGGGAGACGGCTCTGCGGGGAATCCGGTCACGATCAGGTTCGATACCGGCGCCATTCTCGAGGCGCCTTATTTTGCTCCCTCGCCGAACGGCGGCTGCGGCGGAGCGATTTGCCTCTACGGATTGAGCTATTACACCATCGACGGCCAGAACACCGGCACGATTGAGAACACAGCCAACGGCACCGACCTGGCCAATAACCAGCCTACCGAGGCCATCGAAGGCTTCAACTGCAATCACTGCACCGTTGAGAACCTGACGATTGCGAACATCTACGTGCATACTTCGCCCAGCGACAGGTCCGCGAATGCGGCCGCCCAGCGCTGTATCTCAATCAGCGGGTCGGACTGGCTGATACAAAACAATGTGATGCACGATTCAGGTTGGTGCCTGTACAACAACTTCAACAACGGCGATGCCAGCGTGGTGATCGCCGGAAATACGATCTACAACATGGACCATGGCTGGATGCTGGCCAGCCAGGTATCCGGAGGAAATTCCGGACCGTTCATTTTTCACAACAATACGGTCTATGGATACGCGGCGTGGGATACCGGTTCTGCAGACGTCTATCACCACGACGGTATTCACTGCTTTACGAGCCAGACCAAAGGATCGCCGGCGCATATTACGTTGCTCGCGATCTACGATAACCTCTTCAAAGGTCCCATCGGCCAGAATGTCACCGGGCACATCTTTATCGAAGGCGGTGGAGGTTCCGGTTCCACGCCCTGCGCCGATTCCAGCTCGGGCATTGCCGTCTACAACAACGTTGCGACGGGGGATCAGCCTGACAACAACGGTCTCTTCGATCTGGCCAGCGGCAACTTTACTGCCGCACACGGCGGCGGCGTCTACAACAATACTTTGGCCAGCACCGCAGGACCCGGAGCGGGCGTTTGCTTTACCGCCAACAGCGATGTGAGCGGTATGGCGTTTGAGAACAATACTCTCAGTGGCTGCAACCAATTGATTGAGACCGACAGCATTCCGTTCACACCGGACTACAACCGATATGGAAATGGTGGGAACAATGCTTTCGTCTGCCATGGGAAGTACTATCCGTCCTCGGAGTTTTCCTCCTGGCAAAGCTGCATCGGCGGCGACTCACACTCGGCTTACACTTCGTCCCTTAAGCTGAACAGCCCCGATCAGCCTCAGTCAAGATCCCCGCTGATCGATGCCGGTATCAATCTGACTTCGCTCTGCCCCGGCTCGATGTCGCCCCTGTGTTCCGATTATGCCGGGACTCCGCGCCCATCGACTGGCGCATGGACCGTGGGTGCATATTCGACTTCCGATTCTGATCGAAGCCACCCCCACCGCTGACCGGCACGATTGTCATAAACTACAGCCAACGCTTTCCTGAATAATCGGAAAGCTCTTCCTCGGTATTCCATGACCACCAGGTTCTCTGCGCCTTCTTCCAGCCGTGCGCTCACCGCTTCCATTGGGAAGAACACGCTCTTCGGCGTGGGTGGAAATCTTGTGCATGTGCTGGCCCGGATCGTCGTGGTCCCGGTGATGATCCGGCACCTGGGGCTGGGTGGTTACGGCATCTGGGCCGTTCTCATGTCCATTGCCGCCTACATCACTCTGGGCGGAGCAGGCGTCAAATCTGCGTTCCAGAAATATGTGGCGGAGGCAACCGGCACCGGCGATTACGATCGGGCCAGCCGCTTGCTGAGCACAGGTACCGCTGCGGTCCTGGTGCTTTCCGTTGTTGTTCTCGTGCCTCTCGCCGTCTTCTCCCATTCCCTGGCCGTTGCGGTTGGAGTGCCGGCGAGCTTTCTCGTCCCTGCCTCCCTGGCGATTCGCTATCTGGCGCTCACGGCGATCGTGGCCAATGTGAGTCAAACCTGGCAAAGCATCCTGATGGGTGCGCACCGCATTGACTTGCGGGAGAAGTTGAACGTTGTTCTCGATCTTCTCAACGCAGCAGCAACCATTGCTCTTCTTTATGCAGGGTTCGGATTGCTGGCGGTAGCCGTTGTGTTTTGCGTGTATCAGGTTGCCGGCGGTCTCTTGTGGTATCTCTACTCTCGCCGCATTCTTCCCGACGTCCATATCGCGTCCAGATTCGTCACGCGAACGGTGGTAAAAGAGCTTGTCCGGTTCGGTGGAAGCTATCAGCTGGTCAGCATGCTGGAGTTGCTGTACGCGGCGATCCTGCCCGTAGCCATCCTGAAATTCTTTGGAGCTAACACGGCAGGAGTCTTTGCGCTGGCCGCCCGCCTGGTGAGTTTTGCCACGCTGATCCAGGGCTCGTACCTTCAGGCCATACTCTCCGGTGGAAGCCTTGTTTACGCGTCGGGATCTGCTGAACAAACCAATGCTTTTATCGTCAAATCATTCAAAGCGATGGCTGTGCTTTCCATCCTTCCTCTGGCCTTTATCGCCCTCTATGGAGCAAAGATCGCCTTTGTCTGGACCGGCAAAACCGATCCTCTTCTGGAGGGAGCGGTTTGTCTCCTGTGTGCCGGTGGCGTGTGCAGATCCCTGAGTTCGTTGTTTCGCGTGCTCTACAGAGTCTCGGGGGGGGCCGTGATGGACAACGCGCAGCTGCTCCTGGGGCTGGGGGTTGCATTCCTGCTTTGGCCCTTCGGCCCGAAGATCGGGTTCTTAGGCATGGTGGGCGGTGTGAACTTCGTAGGACAGCTTCTGGGGCTGATCCTGATGGGCCTGAGCCTCTCTTCCCGATTCAAGGGATTCAGTGCCCGCGCGCTGGCGCCCACTCTCCTCAGATTCTGCGTTGCCGCCGCCGTGATTCTCGGCGCCTCCGTTGTCGCTCTCTATCTGAGATTCTCCTGGGGAATCAACCCCCGCGTTCTCGACACGATTCGACTCCTGACCGCTGCTGGAATCAGCCTGCTTGTCGCCCTGCCCGCTCTGCTCTTCACCGGCTCCGTATCGCGTTCTGAAGCGCGAACGATGCTGAATACTGTTTCCAGAAAATTCGCATCTCCCGCCTGATTCTGCAGCGCCGGGAAGCATCACCAAGGACACAGCCATCTCATGATTGCCAACGACTCTCCAACCATTGCCGCGCCTCCGGCCAGCGATGCAGGTCAGCGGACATGCCCTATTTGCGCAGAGCTCGATCCAATACCCTGGCTGACCGCGCCGGACAGGTTCCACGGGCGCACAAAGCCGTATCAGCTCCTGCGCTGCGCCTCATGTTCGATGGTGTGGCTCGACGACCCACCCTCAAAATCCGAGATGGGCATGCATTATGGCCCGGATTATGACCGCACCATCTCTGAGGCTGCAAAAGCACCGGAGCACTGGTTCGACCGCCGCAACGAGGTTCTTCGTCTTAAGCCCGGCGGTGGCGCGATTCTCGACCTTGGTTGTGCAACCGGCGGGTTTCTGAGCACACTGCAAGGACCCTCCTGGAAGCTCTTCGGCATTGAAATGTCGGAAGAGGCGGCGCGCGAGGTGCGCAGTCGCTGCGGTGCTGAGGTTTTCGTTGGGGATATTCTGGATGCACCCTTCCCGCCCAACAGCTTTGACGTGATTACCTGCTTCAATGTCTTCGAACACGTGTACGAGCCGAAGGAGGTCCTCGTCAGAGTGGCTAAGTGGCTCAAGCCCGGCGGCGTTTTCTACACCCTGATGCCGAACATCGATTCCGCCGGCGCCCGCATCTTCCGCTCTTATTGGTATCCGCTGGAATTGCCGCGGCACCTCTCCCATTTCTCCCCGGCTACTCTTCGAAGAGTCGCGCAGTCTGCCGGACTACGCGAAGTCTCCCTGGAAACCTGGCGCGAATTATTCTTCGAATCCAGCACTCGCTTCATATTCGATGACGTGGTGAAGAAATTCGGCATCTCACGCCCCCCGCTCTCCAAGTCGACCGATGATGCGCGCCTGCCCTGGAGAATTATGCGCAAGATTTATCGGCTGACTCTGCTGCAATTGTTTACTGCCGCGGCATCCCTGGCCGGCGCCGGTGAAACGATCGCGGCCGTCTTCACAAAATAGAGCACGGCATGAAGATCTGGAAACTTAACTCTGTGCAGACACTGGCTCGAAAACGGATTGGCCCAGCATTCATCCAGGCCTTTTGTGAGGCGGTTCTATATCGCGGGAGAAGCCGCCACCTGCTCCAGCTTGAATGGAGCAGAGACTGCCCGCAGCCGGGCACCGGGTCAAAGCACCTGGCACGCACGGGAATACGTCGAAAGAGAGTGTTCCATGATTGGAAATGAAAGACAGCTTCGTGTCGCCTACAGCTTTCCATTTCGACTCGGCGCAAGCAGGATCTGTTACACAGCATGGCAGCAGGTGAACGGACTGGCGGCAGCCGGCGTGGATCTGCTCGTCTATCCCGCGTCTCTTGGGCGAGCTGTGCCTGCCGGGGTTCGGGTCTCGCAGACACTTGCGGTTGGGAAGTGGCGCGTTCCATACAGGGTCCTGGGAACCGAGCGAGCGCTTGCACTGCACGACAGAATCGTCGCACGGCGACTTGAAAAATCAGCTGGCAGCATCGACCTCATTCATGTGTGGTCACTCGGCGCCTGCGAGACTTTGAAAACCGCGATTCGACTGGGAATCCCCACAGTTCTGGAAAGACCCAATGCACATACGCGATTTGCCTATGAAATCGTGCAGAAGGAATGTGAGTCCATTGGCGTAATGCTTCCTCCCGGTCATGAACATGCTTACAATGCCGACAGACTGCAAAAAGAGGAAGAGGAATATCGCCTCGCTACAAGACTTTTGTGTCCCTCGGAATTCGTAGTGAAGACGTTCCTTGACTATGGATTCCGCAGAGAACAGCTGGTTCGCCATATATATGGCTATGACGAGTCGGTCTATTTCCCCGACCCGCAGCCGAGAAACGCCGGCGCCGCCCTGACGATGTTGTTTGTGGGAGTATGTGCGGTAAGAAAAGGGCTGCACTACGCCCTCGAAGCATGGCTTAAGTCACCAGCAAGCGAAAAAGGTACGTTTCTGATTGCAGGCGAGTTTCTTGCCGCCTATCGGGAGAAACTGGAGCCGATGCTCTCCCATCCCAGCGTTCAGGTGCTTGGTCATCGAAATGATGTCCCGGAGTTGATGCGAAAGAGTGATCTTCTCATCCTGCCGAGTATTGAAGAGGGCTTTGGTCTGGTCATCGCGGAGGCAATGGGCAGCGGCTGTGTGCCCCTGGCCTCTGAAGCATGCACCGACATCTGCATCCATATGAAGACAGGGCTCGTGCATCGCGTCGGCGATGTTGATACCATAACTGAGCAAATTACGCTGCTCGATAGAGACCGTGCACTGCTTGAGAAATTGCGCGTTGGCGCACTGGAGTACCGCCCGGAAATCACCTGGAAAGCAGCAGGCCGGAAGCTGCTGTCGGCCTATCAGGAGACAATCGCGGATTATCGTCGCTCTGCCGAAGTGCTGCAAAATAAGTCACCCATGGCCGTCGCAAGCTCGTAAGAGAGTGAAGCGCCTGCGCATGCTCCACCGCTCGTCGTTTGCAGAGAAGCAATGCAAGCTCCTTTAGAGTTCAACCAGCGGGATTTAGGCCACGGCGCATCAGGAACGGTACTGCACCCCATAGTNNCTCATTCTGGCTCTCGCTGGATTCATCCGTGTTGCGAAGGACAAATTTCTTATTGCTGGTGGCCTGAACAGCGTTGACAAAATTGTCATCGTTTGGGCCTGCTATCGCGTCTTTGCGGACATCGTCACAAACTGGCCGGTCGGCGCCAGCGAGCAGATGGCGTTGCTGCTGTCGGTCTTGTGTGGCTACTTCCTTCTTCGTTATCTGATCCAAACTGAAGATGACGTAGCTCGGGCGGCGAAGACCCTGGCGGTTATCGCCCTGATTCTGGGCATCAGCATGGTGCTGGAACGCCGTCTCATGGTCAACCTTTTTGGAACCTACCTGGGCGGGGCACCCACGGGTCCTGAGATCAGAAACGGCGCAGCCCGAGCTCAGGCTACGTTTGGCCACTCGATTCTTGCCGGGTGCTTTGGCGGTACGCTGGTCCCACTCTTCGTCTGGCTGTGGGCCAGGAAGGCGAGGCTCGCAGCCGTCGCAGGGATTGCGGGATCCATCATGATGGTGCTGACCGCCAATTCCAGCACGCCTGTACTGGCGTTTGTGGCTGGAATACTCGGGCTCCTTTTGTGGCCTGTTCGACGGTCCATGAAGGCCATCCGCTGGGCCATTATGATCCTTATCGTGGGTCTGGCAATCGGGATGAATGCTCCCGTGTGGTACATCATCGCGCATATCAATGTGGTCGGCGGTTCCGGGGGATATGACCGCGCTTTCCTGCTCGATACCTGCGCGCAGCATTTCAAGGACTGGTGGCTCATCGGTACAAACCAGAATGGCAACTGGGGCTACGATATGTGGGATCAGTCGGACCAGTTCGTGGCCGAAGCTGAAATCGGCGGTATTGTTGTGCTGGTTTGTTTCGTCGCTATTATCACGAAATGTTTCAGCCGTCTCGGAACCATGAGAAGACGCGTGAGACCGAAACAGCAGTGGTTGCTCTGGTGCCTCGGCTCCATTATGCTCGCCAACATCTTCGCCTTTTTCGGGGTGGCCTATTGGGATCAGACGCAGGTCTGGTGGTTCGCATTCCTGGCCATGATCTGCGCCATGACGGTCCCGCCCCGGCCGAGCGCATCGACAAAGCCTGTTCCACCAGCTTCGACGGCGGAAATGTCGCCGGACCCGGAAGAAGCTCCAGCGGTTTCCGCAGCGGTACTGTTTTCCGAGCTTCGAACAACAGTTCGGCCCTGGGGTGCCCAGGAGCTATGACCGACCTGTCGATCATCATCGTCAACTGGAACTCCACCGCATATCTTCTGAAATGTCTGGAGAGCATCTACGCGCAGACACACGAGGCAGCGTTTGAAATCATCGTCGTCGATAATGCTTCTCCCGATGGCGATATCGGGATCGTGAAACAGCAGTACTCGGACGTCGTCGTGATTGAGAGTCCGGTGAACCTGGGATTCGCGGGCGCGAACAACCTCGGGTTCCGCTCCTCGACGGGCGAATATGTGGTCTTCCTGAACCCGGACACAGTGCTGATCAACCCGGCTTTCGATCTTATCCTCCGGCAGGCAGGCTCCCTGGCTTCTGTGGGTGCAATGGGTTGCACGCTGCTGAATGAAGATCGGTCCGTTCAAACGGCTTGCATCCAGACGTTTCCCACTATTCTGAACCAGCTGCTGGATCTGGATGTTCTTCGCAACCGCTTTCCTGCCTGTCCCCTGTGGAATATTGCGCCGCTGTTTGCCGGCGGTACGAAACCGAGCCGCGTGGAGGTTATTTCGGGGGCCTGCATCATGTTCAGGCGAGAAGTCTTTGCGCAGATCGGGCAGTTCAGCGAAGAATACTTCATGTACGCCGAAGACCTGGATCTTTGTTGCAAGGCGGTGCAGGCCGGCTTTGCGAACTATTACATTCCCCAGGGCCAAATCATCCACTACGGCGGTAAAAGCAGCGTCCGGCGACGGGCTGTCGTGATGAAGTGGAGATCGATCCTTCAGTATGTCGCGAAGCACCGCGGTTACGGCTATCAATTGGTTTTTCGAGCAGCGATGGCGTGCAGTGCTCTCATCCGCCTGGTACTGTTGATGGCTGCGCTGGCGGTGAGCCGAGGGGCGCGCAGAAACTCCGCCCGCAGTGCCTTATTGAAATGGTGGTTGATCCTCGGCACGATGGCCACCCGTTTTGAGCGAAAGCAACTGCCTAAGAGCGTGACGACAGAAGGAGCGCCAGGGGTTTAGTGTGCCGCGCGCAGTAGCGCGGAAGCAAGTCGACGGCGAGAACAATCTATGTGCGGAATCTGCGGTAAGTTGAATTTCGATCGGGAGAAGCCAGTCTCCAGCGGCCTGTTGAAACGAATGGCCGACACCATCTCTCATCGTGGTCCGGACGATGAAGGCTACTACCGGTCCGGCCCAGTGGGCCTGGGCTTTCGCCGTCTTTCCATCATCGATCTGGCAACGGG
>PMAM01000270.1:0-914 GCA_003152595.1 Acidobacterium sp. | reverse complement strand
GAGGAATTCGGGCCGGCCTGTGTAGAACGACTTCGGGGCATGTTCGGATTTGCGATTTGGGATGAGCGCCAGCAGACGCTGATGCTGGCCAGGGACCGGGTGGGAATCAAGCCTGTTTATTACGCCATCGGAACGGATTCGCTCGTTTTTGGGTCGGAAATCAAGGCCATCCTGGCCGATCCGGAGATCGGCGCTCGGGTGCGGCCTGAAGTCGTCGATCGCTTTCTTACCTTCTATTTCGTTCCTGGCGAGGATACTCTCTTCGAGAACATCTTCAAGTTGCGACCTGGCTCGTACATGATCGTACGAGAGGGTAATGCGGAAATTCATCAGTACTGGGACCTGGATTTCAATCCGACCCCGATATCCACAGCAGACGCTGAAAAGCAACTTATCGAACTTCTGGATGAATCCGTCCGGTTGCACATGATCAGTGACGTTCCGGTCGGCATTCTGCTCAGCGGCGGCGTGGATTCCACGGCCATGGTGAGCTTTGCCAGCAGCAGAACCGATCACACCCTGGGCAGTTTTACTCTGGGTTTCGGATCGACAGAGGTTCCAGATGAGCGTCCCTACGCTCGGATCGCTGCGCAGCGCTACGGAACCGACCACCACGAGATGTCGATTTCGGCCGGTGACTTCAAAGACTTCCTGCCCCGGTATGCGTGGTACATGGAAGAACCCGTGTGCGAGGCGCCCGCGGTCGCGCTGTATTACATCACGAAGCTGGCTCGGGAATCTGTGAAGGTCCTGATCTCCGGTGAAGGTAGCGACGAGGCCTTTGCGGGCTATCAGACTTACCGCGGTGTTTTGTGGGTGGAGCGGCTCAAGAGCGCCCTGGGGCCATTCAAGGGCCCTGTCTCTTCCGCCGCCGGCGCTGCCAACCGGTTCCTCAAGAATCCACGAGTGGCCAA
>PMAM01000057.1 GCA_003152595.1 Acidobacterium sp. | reverse complement strand
CCGCGCACGGTCCCAGGATCGCTGAAATCTGCGGGATCACCCCGCTCGCCATCGTGTTGCGCAGAAAAATATCCGCGTACCCGGCCAGCGAAACCACGCCCTCCTGGATCCGCGCCCCGCCTGAGTCGTTCAGCCCAATCACCGGCGCGCCCACCTTCAGCGCCATTTCCATCAGCTTTACGATCTTCGCCGCGTTCGCCTCCGACAGCGACCCACCGAACACGGTAAAGTCCTGCGCGAACACAAACACCGTCCGCCCGTCGATCTTCCCGTATCCGGTGACGATCCCATCCCCCGGAAAGCGCTTGTCCGCCATCCCGAAGTCCGTCGCCCGATGCGTCACGAACCGGTCCGTCTCCACAAACGTCCCGTCATCGAGCAGCAGATCGATGCGCTCCCGCGCCCCCAGCTTCCCCTCGTTGTGCTGTTTCTTCCGCCGCTCCTCGCCGCCGCCCTCGTCCGCCTGACGATTCCGCCGTTCCAGCTCTTCCACCAGATCGTTGTTCATCGCCTCGGATTATAGCNNCGTGCTCCACCTGCAGACGCTCTCCGTGCACCGTGAACGTCGACTCATATACGTCCGCCGCGCACACGTAGCGCGCCCGCGCCTCAAGACTGCCATCGTTCAGCGCGCGAAACTCCAGGCGTTCGAACAGCTCGCCCGTCTCGCAGAACAGCACGTCGAATCCGTTTACCGCGGAAGGCAACCGGTGGTACTCATAACACTGCTTCGCATGCAGCCTCGCTCCCGCCACCAGCGACACGAGCGCCGTCTCCTCATACCGGGCGGCATTGTCCCCCGTCGGCGTCACACGCGCTTCGCCGCGAATGCTCGCGTTTCCTGGAACCTCCCGAGAAAACGCCCACTCTCCATGCAGCCAGTCGAACACATCCACAGCAGCATCCATCGCAATCTTCAACAGCTCCCCACTTCAGCGAACCGCGCTTCGCTACAAGCTACAGGTTAGCGGGTTACAGCCTGCAGGCTGTCTTACTGCGGCTTCTGCGCTTCTTCGGTCGACCCTGGCCTGGTGGATCCCGCAGCAGTCGGCGCCCCGCCACTGTTCCCTGTTCCCTGCTCCCTCTTCCCTGCTTTTGTCAGGTTGTCCTCGATCCGTTTTCTGAAATCCGCCTGATCGTCATGCCCCCATCCACTCCAGTTCGACACCACATCCATTTCGCATCCGGCACCTTTCGGAACCAGCTTTACGTGGTTCATCCGCTGCAGCAGCGTGCCGCTGATGTCCGCGTGCACCGTGTGCTTGGGCTGGTAGTCGGCCTTCATCTTCTCGTCGTTGATGATCACTTTGGCATAGTGATCCTGATCTGCCAGAGTCGCCTTCACTGCGGGCCAGATGTCACCGCAGGCCACTGAATACGGGGTCTTGTACGTCTCGCCAAACGCCGGCGCCATCCCGGCCCCCACCACGATCGTCAAAATAAAAATCCGTTGCAACAATCTGCTACCTCCTTCCGCCTCGCGGAGATTTCCCCAGGTAGCCAGGCC
Source organism: Acidobacterium sp. (assembly GCA_003152595.1). Classification (GTDB taxonomy): domain Bacteria; phylum Acidobacteriota; class Terriglobia; order Terriglobales; family Acidobacteriaceae; genus Palsa-343. Next base: position 17,291 of record PMAM01000057.1, on the reverse strand, counting down.
AGTCGCGCGCGGCTCCGATTTCCTCAGGTTCCAGCGCGCATCGGAGCCAACACCATCCGAGCAACAGGAACGCCAGCCGGGCAACTTGCGGGAAAGATTTTCTGCCCGCCATCCTACTCCCATTGGCTCCCAAAACAAGCCGTTTCCGTCGTCGGATGCCCCACATCTGCCCGGTTCTGGCAGATGTGGGGAGCCCCGATCCAGACGCCCCTCGGAAAGCGGCACTTAGAGAACCTATTCAGGAATTGGCAGAACCGATCAGCGTCAGCCCGCGCCGGGCCCATCATCCGCCTTCCAGACGTACGCGCCCGGCTGCGGCAACCCCACATGTGCCAGAACCCGCATCACGAACTGGCGCGCCATCTCATTCGAATCGACAGGCCTGTTGTAAAACGCGGGAATAACCGGAAAGATCGTTGCCCCCGCATCCGCCGCCAGACCCATGTTGCGAATGTGAATCTTGTTGAACGGCGTCTCGCGCAGGCACAGAATCAGCGGCCGCCGCTCCTTCAGGCATACATCCGCCGCACGTTCGATCAGATTGCCGGCCATGCCGCTCGCGATTCCAGCCAGCGTTCCCATACTGCAGGGCAACACGATCATCCCCGCCGACGGGTAGCTCCCGCTGGCGATGGCCGCGCCAATGTCGTTCTCACTGTGCTGCACGATCTTTGCCGAGGGCGCATCGAGCAGCTTCTCGACAAGACCGGTCCGCCCCGAGATCCCGAGTTCTTCGGCCAGCACGCGCAGCGAGTTTTCCGACGGAACAAAGTGGATGCGTCCCACCCGCGCATCCGCCTCCAGTGCGCGCAGCAGCATCTGCCCAAAGATGATCCCCGAAGCGCCCGTGAGGGCGACGGTAAGGTTGAGAGGTTGAGCGTCGGAAGGCACGAAGAGATTGTAGGGGATCGGAGCCCCGGTTTCCTGCTCCCTGCTCCCTGCGCCTTGCTCCCAGCTCCCGGCTTTTCTACTTCGGCGTAATGTTGCTCACTGGCAGATCCCAGTGCGCCAGCAGGATCTCGAACCGCCGCTGCTCATGCGCGTGATAGTCTGCCTGATCCGGCCATAGTTCCTGAATCAACGCGGGCTCGTCCGGGTTCGCCGTGGTCGCGGCGGTCGAGTTCTTAAAAACAATCGTCACCCGATAATCCCAGCGCGCATCTTCGGTCATGTGATTCGCCGGTGTTTCAATCTTGACCGACAGCATGCGCCCCGTCTTCTCGATCCGCTGCAGCAGCGGGTAGTGATACTTCAGGAACAGGTCCAGAAACTCCTGCTGGTGACCCCACTGCGTCTTGTAGTAATACTCCATCGCATACGGCTGGTCAGCCGAACCCTGCGGCGGCGCTCCCTGCGCAACCAGCGGCAGCGAACAGGCAAGCAGAAGAAAAGCAGGAAGAAACTTTCTCATCGATATCACCGGAACTGCTTCTGGGTGCCCCGGGTCTCGCTTTTGAGACCCGGGTATCGGCACGATTGTATCCCGGGAAGCATACCCGGCGATCCAACATCCTCAGGCGCCGTACTGATGTCCCTCTGTGCTGCCCAGCACCCGCGCAAAAATCGCATCCACATTCGAAAGCTGCCGCCCAAGATCGAACGTCCGCGCCAGCTTTTCCTGGCTCAACCGCTTCGTAATCTCCGCATCGGCCGCAACCAGGTCGCGAAACACCAGGTCGTTCTGCCACGCGTTCATCGCGTGCTTCTGCACCAGACGGTACGCATCCTCCCGCAGCATGCCGGCTTCGGCAAGATCCAGCAGCAACTGGCCACTGAAGATCAGCCCGCCCGTCGAATCGAGGTTCTTCTTCATGCGCGCCGGATAAACCACCAGCCTCTCGATCAGATCCGTCGTTTTCGCCAGCAAATAGTCGGTCAGGATCGTCGAGTCAGGCAGGATCACCCGCTCCACCGACGAGTGCGAAATGTCGCGCTCGTGCCACAGCGCCACGTTTTCCAGCGCCGCCTGCGCATTGGCCCGAACCACGCGCGCAAGCCCGCTGATCTGCTCCGACGTAATCGGGTTCCGCTTGTGCGGCATCGCCGACGAGCCCTTCTGCTTCTCCGAAAAATACTCCTCGGCCTCGCGCACTTCCGTCCGCTGCAGGTGGCGAATCTCCGTCGCGATCTTGTCAAGCGTCGCCGTGATCACCGCCAGCGTCGCCACATAGTATGCGTGCCGGTCCCGCTGGATCACCTGCGTCGCAACGGGCGCCGGCGCAAGCCCCAGCCGCGCGCAAATGCGCTCCTCCTGCCACGGGCTGATGTGTCCGAAGGCGCCCACCGCCCCTGAAAGCTTGCCTACCCGCATCTGCTCCGCGGCCGCTTCAAAGCGCTCCTGGTTCCGCCGCATCTCCGCATACCAGTTCAGCACTTTCAGCCCAAACGTCGTAGGCTCGGCATGTTGCCCGTGCGTCCGCCCCACCGTCGGCGTGTTTTTAAATTCCAGCGCCCGCGCCTTCAGCACCGCCACCAGCTTCGAAAGGTCTTCGCGCAAAATCGCCGACGCAGACTTGACCTGCAGCGCCTGCGCCGTATCCACCACATCGTTCGACGTCAGCCCGTAATGCAGCCAGCGCGACTCGGCACCAACCTTCTCCGCAACCGCCGTGGTAAAGGCGATCACGTCGTGCTTTACTTCCGCTTCGACCTGCTGGATGCGCTCGATGTCGAAATCGCCGCGCTCGCGGATCGCCTTCGCTGCTTCCACCGGAACAAGGCCGTCCTCGGCGAGGATTTCACTCGCGACGGTCTCCACCTCCAGCCAGGCGCGGAATTTGCTTTCGTCGGTCCAGATGCGGCCCATGGCCGGGCGGGTATAACGCGGGATCAAGGCAGAGGTCTCCGGGAGAACTCATCATTCTATCCTGCAAAACCGGCGCGGCCCGCAGCACGTTGCTTCACATCAGGGCTTCTGCCATATCACATTGCGCCGAACCCGAATGATGCTGCAGATCGGCCACCGGGACCCTCCATGTGTGGAACCCGACCTGCCGGATGGCGGCCAGAATGTCATCCTGCGTACCAACGCCGCCGAGCGGCGCATCGACCAGGTTGACCTGCTGCGATCCGTCGTCGCTTTGTTGAAATCGGATCCGGGATTGAAGCTGCAGATCGCGATTCGATTCCTTACTCCGCTTCAGAAAATCGTGATGCGATTCCTTATCCCGGCTCAGAAATACAAAAGCAAAGCCCGCGGTGTGCGTTGGCGTCGTGAACTCGATCAGATAGAGCGGCGCCGGTTTGCCGGGGTCCGATTTGTCCACCGAGACGTAACCCAGTTCCACCTCATACGGTTTCTCCCGGGTCACGTCGAGCCAGTCCCGATGGTCTGCGGCCAGGCAATGGCCCGCGTCGAGAAGAGTGTCCGACGGAGGCTCGGAAATCTGCCCCGACAAAAGAGGACAGCAACCAGCAAGAAACAACACGATGAGGCATCTCAATGGAAGGCGCTCCTGGTGGCTGCCACCCGGCACAGGGTTTGTCTACTAAGATGGGGGAAACACGAAACGGGGAGAGCGAAATATGGCGGATGTTGTGACAATTGCCAATTTTACGGAGCCAATGGAGGCCGAGATGGCGAAGCTGCGCCTGGAATCGGCGGGAATCGACGTTTATCTCGCCGGAGAAAATGCCCGCATCATGGAACCGGGCCTCGGACCCCTGCAACTCCAGGTCAGCTCTGACGATGAGGCCGACGCCCGCGCCATCCTTGCCGATCCCGGCGAGCCGGCCGGCGAGGATCCGCAGGCACCGTGACACGATATCGCCACACGATATATCGTGGTACGATGGTCCCATGGAAACTGCCGAAATTCACGGAGCTATCTCCCTGGCCCGTCACGGGCAAAGACCCGATCCGGGTAAAGAACCCCAGCCATTAAGCCGCGCGCAGATGCGCCGCCTGGCCGAATTTCGCTTTCAGTTGCGGAAGTTTCTCCACTTCAGCAGCCTGTCCGCGGGCGCAGCCGGAATCCGCACCCAGCAGTACCAGTTGCTGCAGTGCATCTGGGGCATGCCGGAGGAGCTCGATCCCACCATCGCCAACGTTGCCGCGCGCATGCTGCTCAAGCACAACAGTGCCGTCGAGCTGGTCGACCGCACCATCGAACAGGGCCTGCTGCGCCGTTGTCCCGACCCCACCGACCACCGGCGCATCCTGCTCAGAATGACCCCCCAGGGCGAAAAGCTGCTCGCATCCCTCGCCGCCTGGCACCTGCGTGAACTCGAAGAGACCGGACCGGAGCTGATTCGCGCTCTGCGCCGCGTGCTGCTCACGCCTCAGAACCTCAACGGCGAGCCGCCTTCGAAGGATATCCGCCACCGATGAGTGACTTCCGTCCGCCCAGCCGGGTCGCGCTCAGGCGGCGCGCATCACGCGCTGCTCGTCGGTGTCCTCGGCCTCGCCAAAGGCTTCCTGCGTGATCTCCAGAATGCCGCGAAAGACGGCGAGAAACAGGATCGCCAAAGCGATTCCCATCGATACGCAGGAGAATTCCCGCAGCACGCGCAGCGGCGCCTCATGCAGCAACTGGTTGCCGATATAAGCCGCCGAGAACTGAGCCATTCCCCCGACCACCGGAAATCGCACTGCAAGCACCGCCAGCGGAAGCGCGGATCCCGCCACCAGCACCAGCACCTGCTGCCCCAGACTGGGCGGCCAGGCGTGGCTGTGCAGAAGCGCCGGCCCGTAGATCGCCAGCAACAGCAACCCGAAAAGGCAATTGCCGGCGGCGACCATCGTTTGTAGCAGGCGAACGTTCATATTCGGCCGATTCAGGATCTGCGGAGCAGAGCAACGCGCGAAGACTCCTGCGCAACCGGTGACCCGGACCCATCCCGCAGTCTTCTAGGATGCGCTCCAGAATCCAGGCGCTCCAATCCTGCCAGAGCCGCAGAGCCTCCAACCAAAGTTGTAGCCAAAAAGCAGTCTTTGTCCCGAAGACGACGGGCCGCGATTTCCCTATTCTGTCTTTGAAATCGTAATTGCCTTCTGTGAATCCCCAGCGCTCGATGCGACTGGGGATTTTTTTTGCCCCGCACAGAATGCTCGCGCACGAAAGCCCGCTCAGTTGGCCGCCTGCTCCTCCACCACCTCGGGAACTGGCAGGAGGATGCCGAGCTGCTCGTAAACCGGACGCATCTCGCGGCGGATCGCGGGCAGCCGCGACCAGAACCACAGCCCTCCCGCGATGCAGCACGATCCCGTGAACATCACGGTGCGAGGCGCGCCAATCCAGTGCGCGAGCGATCCCGCCAGCAGGCTGCCGAACGGCGCCATTCCCATAAAGGCCGCCGTGTAATAGCTCATCACGCGCCCGCGCCGATCTTCCGGCACCAGCGTCTGAATGATCGTGTTGCTCACCGTCATGCCCTGCAGCATCCCGAACCCAACAAACAGCATGAGCACCAGCGAGAGCCACAACCACCGCGACAGGCCGAAGAAAAACAATCCCGTGCCAAAAATAATCGCGGCCGCCGGGATCATCTTCGGCAGGCCGCGCACGGAACGCCGCAGCACCAGCGAAAACGCCGAGACCAGCGCACCGGCTCCGGCAGCGCCCATCAGGAAGCCCAGCGTGTGCGGGCCGCCATGCAGCACGCTGGCCGCAAAAATCGGCATCAGAACCATGTACGGCATCCCCATCAGGCTGATCAGAGCAAACAGAATCAGAATCGTCCGCACGGGCATGAAGCTCGAAACGTACGTCCATCCCTCCCGCATCTGCTCGAACATCGAGGTCACGGCCCGCTTCATCGCCGTCGCCGGCACGTGCATCATCAGCAGCGAAACGATCACGGCGATGTAACTGATGCCGTCGACCAGAAAGCACCAGCCCTCGCTCGATACCGCGATCACCAGCCCGGCGAGCGAGGGTCCCACCAGCCGCGCAACGTTCACCATCGACGAGTTGATCGCGATCGCATTCGACAGATCCTTGCGGTCCTCGACCATCTGCACCATGAACGCCTGCCGTCCCGGCATGTCGAACGCGTTGATCAGTCCCTGAAACGCGCTCAGCACGAGAATCTCCGTAATGTTGATCCGGTGCGACAGCGTCAGCCACGCCAGCAGCAGCGACTGCACCATGGCCAGCGTCTGTGTCCACACCAAAACCCGCCGCCGATCGTTGCGATCCACGATCACGCCGGCAATCGGGGCGAATATAAAAGTCGGAATCTGCCCGGCAAAACTCACCGTGCCCAGCAGCAGCGCCGACTTCGTCAGCCGATACACCAGCCACGCGGTCGCGATGCGCGTCATCCACGTGCCCACCAGTGAGATCGTCTGCCCGCCAAAGAACAGCCGGAAGTTGCGATGACGCAGCGCCCGCCACGCGTGCGAAAAATCGCGCGCCGAAGCCTGGGCGCTCTCGGTCCTGTCTGTCGTCTGGGGAGTCTTCGATTCGGACGGCATGCTTAGAAAGGTGTCATCCCACCAGGTGCTTCTTCAGGAAATCCAGCGATCGCTCGCGCGCCAGCTGCGCCGCAGCCGCGTTGTAGCTGGGCCGGTCGTCGTTGTTGAATGCGTGCCCCGCACCTTCGTAGAAAAAGATCGGAACCTCCGGATGCACCGCGCCCACCTTGCTCTCGACCTCGTTCCTCGGAATGTGATGATCGTCAGCTCCAAAATGCAGCATCACCGGCGCGTTGGGCTTTTCCGCTCCGTACGTCGGGACCTGCGAGCCGTAGTAGCCCACCGCAGCGTCTGGATGGAGCCGCGTCGCAGCCAGCCACGCGACCGATCCCCCCAGGCAATACCCAATAATCCCGGCTTTCTTCCCGCTCTCGCGGCGCGCATACTCCAGCGCGGCAGCCACATCCTTCATGCGGTCCTCCGCAGAACCCTGGCGGATCAGCGCCATTCCCGTCTGCAGATCCTCCTGGCCGTACCCGAGTTCAATGCCGCGCTCGATGCGATCGAACAGCGCCGGAGCCACAGCCAGAAAACCATCCCGCGCCCAGCCATCCGCAACTGAGCGGATGTGGCTCGTCACCCCAAAAGCCTCCTGAATAACAACCAGCCCGGCAAGCGGTGCGCCGGCAGGTCGCGCGACATACGCGTCGAGTTCATGACCATCGGATGCGTGGAGAGTAACGTGTTCGCCCATGGGATCTCCTTAGGGATTGGATGCTGCTCTTTGAATTCGCTACGGATTGGGACGCCTCGGCGGCGGCAAAGACTCCGGACCAGGATGATCGGCGTCGCGAAGAATCGCCCAGTAGCTGTTGCGAGCGACCACGCGCGCGCCATAATCCTGCGTGAGCTTCACCGAAATCGAATGCAAACCCGGCGTCAGATCCGTGGGATGAAAGCTGAGAATATAGCGATTGCGCGCATGGCTCGCCACCTCGGCAACCCGCGCTTCGAACCCCTTCTCGCGCGTGAACGGATCGTACTCGCCCCCGCTCAGCTCGGCCAGAGACTTCGGCGTATTGCGGCGCATCGCGTTCACCGTCATCATCAGCGGCGCCAGAATGTTCAGCTCTGTGCCGCCGCCATCGGCGTTGCCTTTCCCCCAGTCGATAATCTCCGCCTTCCCCGGCGAAAAAACCAGGCTCAGCACCAGCGAATTGCTGGTGCCGATGCGCTCCACCAGCTGCGGAATATTGAAATGGTGGCTGCCGTGGTCGCGCGATTCGCTGATCAGCAGCAGAATCCTCCGGTGATCGGCCGGCTGCTGCTCCAGCAAATTCACGGAGTACCCGACCGCATCCAGAATCGCCGCGCCACCGTCTCCCGCCGGCATTTGCTTCAGATCGCGGGTGATCGTGTCCTCGCCCGTACCAAAGGGCTCCACCCACGTTGCCTTCGAATCGAAGGCCACCAGCGCCATATCGCCGCGGCCATTCCGCGTAAACAATTCCAGCAGCGGGCCGAGCTTGCCGATCTTGTCGAACTCCAGCGGAGCATCGCGCCCCCGCTCGATGCACACCACCATCGAGATCGGCTGCGTGTCCAGATCGTCGTCCACCTGAACCTTCTGCTGGACCCCGTTGTCGTAGACCGCGAAATCCTGCGGCTTCAGCCCGTACAGCACATCCCCGTTCGTCTTCTCCACCAGCGTCGGCACCACCACCACCGTCGTGCTCACGCGGAACGTCGGCAGCTCGGCGTTCGGATCGGGCGGGAAATACTGCGGCGTCCGGGGCGATGGCTCCGCACTCGGCTGCACCGGCTGATTTTTCGGCTGATTCCCAGGCTCTCCCGGGAACGGCTCCGCCTGCTGTTGAGGCTGCGAGGTCTGTTGCTGCTTCGGCGCTGGCTCCCCGGGAAATGGCTCCGCCTGTTGCTGTGCGGCGCACAAAGGCGCGGCAACACAAACGAGCATCAGCCATTGCCTCAGGATTAGCCCGCACTGCCTCATCGTCTTCATTACATCAGACACAGACGGACGAGGCGAGGTTACGGACGCCCCCGCGCAGAGAGGATCGTCACTCGAACTGCGGCCGCTGCGGTTGCGTCGGATGGAACGGCGCGTAAGGATTGGCTCCAGGCAGTGCCTGAGCCGTCCGCCCGTCGATCGCGTCGCGCTCGGCAAAGAACGCCGGCGTGGGGTTGTAGTCGTAGTCGAACGGCAGCGGCCGCTCCGGCTTGCCATCCGCGCGCGACGCATGCGGCAGCCCGTTCAGCCAGGTGTAGCGATCGGTGATCCCCCACGTCAGCGCCGCCGTCACATTCGGCTCGGCGAGTACCGGCGTCAGATAGTCGCGGTACGTCTTCGCCACGCCCGCATCGCGCTCCGCCACCGGCTCCGGCAGCTTGCGGTCGTTAACGTCCATCTCGGTGATAAAGACCTGCAGGTTCATCGCGCGCAGCTCGCGGATGAAGTGGATCAGCCCCGCGCCGGGCGCATCGCCCGCGCTCAGATGGCTCTGAATCCCCACCGCGTCGATGGGCACACCGCGCGCCTGCATGCGCCGCACCAGCATCATCACCTGCCCGCGCTTGTCGATCTGCTCCTGCGTGTCCAGCTCGATTCCGTAATCGTTGTACGTCAGCAGCGCCGTGCCATCGGCTTCGCGCGCGGTGCGAAACGCCAGCTCGATATACGAAGGCCCCATCAGCTCCAGCCACGGCGAATTGCGCAGCCCGTCCGGCCGCCCATCCTTCAGTTCGATCGCCTCGTTCACCACATCCCATGAGTGCAGCTTGCCCGCATAGCGTCCGGCAACCGTCTGGATGTGCTGCGTCAGATACTGCGCGGCGTTCTCTTTCGTCACCGTCCCGGCAAACCAGGCGGGAATCGCCTCGTGCCAGCACAGGTTGTGTCCGCGGACCTTCTGCTCGTGCGACAGCGCGAACACCACCACATCGTCCGCTCTGCGGAAATCGTACTGCGTCGGATTGGGCCGCAGCGCCGCCCACTTCATCGCGTTTTCCGGAACCACGATGCTCGCCTGCTCCGCGACCGTCCGCGCGTACTCGGGCTCGCCATCCAGGTGGTCCGGATTCACCGCGCAGCCCACCAGCAGTCCGCGCGCGGCGCCATGGGCCCGCAGCGAGCGAGACCCGCTCACGTCGTCCAGCATCGGCGCCAGCGCCCCCTGCCCCATTTTCGATTTCGGCTGCTCGCATCCCAGCGGCAGAAGCGATGCCATACCTCCGGCCGCCGTCACTGCGGCGGCGCTGGTCAGGAATTCGCGTCGGGTCTTTGCACTGCCGCGGCGAACCCCGCTTCCATCATTTCCGCTCATCACTCCTCTGTCCCCGGCCCCGCTCCCGATTTTCTCCACGTCTCCATTCGATCCGTCCAGCGCAGGAAGCGCAACAAATTCCCCTTCTCCCGCCACACAAACGCGAAAATGTCGCGCGCGCGCAGCTCCTCCGCCTTCATCCCGGAATACGTCTCGATCCGCCATTTCAGATATTCGCTGCGCCAGGGCCGCAGGCGATGGTGCCGGGTCGCATTCCACACAAATCGCAGAGACGCAAACAAATGAGACCCTTCCTGCCCATCGCACAATTCAGACGCAGACCGCGGCTGCTGCGATGGCTGGTTGGAGTATCCTGGGCTGAGTATAGCGGGCCGCTCGCCGAATCACCCTGCGTCCATGCCCGGGAACGCGCCCGCCACTCATCCGCCAGAGCGTTACCGGCGGCCAGTCACCCGTGCAGAGTCCTTCGGATCGCCCATCGTCGCGGACCCGCCACCGTCGCAAATTGGCGTCTGAGAAAACGCGGCGGATCGCTCCAGGTTGCGCCATCCTATGGGAAGGCGATGGCTCAATTCACCATTCTTGAATGCGCGCGCCTTCGTGGCGAGGCGCAGAAAGCGCGGGTTACAGCGATCCGCACATCTATCGCCACCGCCTTTACCTTCTGTCACGTAGCCGAGAACGAGAGGCAGTGGCATTCCCAGGCCAGGGCCTTCGCGTCCCTCGAAAGAATCCGGCAATTCATCCGGAATCTCCAGCAACGGATCGACGACCCGCATCACCTCACACGTGGCGCTGCCATCGAATTGCAGCATGCTCTGGAGGAGCTTAAAACAAGGGCCGACGAAGCGAGTCAGTTCGTCGGCAGCCGGCCGGGATTACCGACCTGACAGTTCGCCACGGCCCGCCGATGCCGTGCCTCAGATGTCCATCGTGGAGTCTTCGATCGCGCGGCGAACATTGCCTTCGGCGCGCGCCAGCCGCCGCACCGCTTCCGGCTTGTCCACATTCGCTTTCAGCATCACCAGCGCTACGGGCACGCTGCGTCCTGCGGACTTGATCACTTCCACGGCCTTCTCCCGGCTCACCGCGCACGCGTGCATCAGAATCCCGATGCCCCGCTCGATCAGCTTCGAGTTGTGCATGTGTACGTTCACCATCAGGTTCTCGTACACATACCCCAGCCGCGTCATCGCGCCGGTCGTGATCATGTTCGTGATCATCTTCTGCGCCGTGGCCGCCTTCAGGCGCGTCGAGCCTGAGATGACCTCGGGCCCCACCTCGGCCACGATTGCCGTCTCAGCAGCGTTCCCCAGCGGCGTGTTCGGATTACAGGTGATGCAGGCCGTCTTCGCGCCCAGTGTCCGCGCGTAGGCTACAGCGGCCACCACGTAGGGCGTGCGCCCGCTGGCGGAAAGACCGATCACCACGTCCTTGCGGCTCGGCCGCCGGCGCGCGATATCCCGCTTGCCCAGGTCTTCGGAATCCTCGTTCACCTCGACTGGCGAGGCCAGCGCCTTCGGCCCGCCCGCCATGATGTACTGCACCGTCTGCGGACTGGTCGAGAAGTAGGCCGGAATTTCGCACGCGTCCAGCGCTGCCAGCCGGCCGCTCGAGCCCGCCCCGACATAAATCAACCGGCCGCCCTCGCGCAGGCTGTGCGCCACCACATCGATCACGTGCGCGATCTCCGGGATCGCCTTCTTCACCGCAGCCGCGACCTTCTGATCTTCCTGGTTGATGATGCGCGCGACCTCCACTGCGGAACGCGTGTCCAGCCCGCGCGTGGCCTCATTCGCCTTCTCCGTCGGTAGGTCCTGGATATTCGCCGGCGAGCCGTTGGTTCCGTTCGAACCGTTGGAGTGAATCGTTCCGCCTTCGCCGACGTCCGTATGTGGATTGAGTGTCGTTCCCATTTTTTCTGGGTTTTGGCCGTACAGCCCCTCGATAAGTCTATCGCGTTATGGCTTGCACGCTTCGCCAATATTAGCGGACGGACGTGTTAGCTCTTTGTCATGCCATCGCACGATTCCGGTTTTCCTATCGTGGTCCTACCATTCATGGCGTCCAACCGTCCCTGAGCCCGTCTCGATCCCCCGAATCTTCCCATCCCGCATATGGATAATCCGGTCCCCGATCGCCGCCGCCTCCGGATTGTGCGTGATCATCAGCACCGTCTGCTTCAGCTCCTTGTTGGACCGCCGCAGCATCTCCAGCACCGCGTCGGAGTTCTCCGTATCCAGGTTCCCCGTCGGCTCGTCCGCCAGCACAATCGAAGGCCGCGTGATCAGAGCGCGCGCAATCGCCACCCGCTGCTGCTCTCCCCCCGACAGCTCCGACGGACGATGCTGCAGCCGTCCACCGATATTCAGTAAACCCGTAATATGCTCCAGATACTTCTGATCGAGCGGATCCGCGCGGCCCGCGATCTCGTACGCGATCTCGATATTCCCGCGCGCCGACAGCGTGGGCAGCAGATTGAACTTCTGAAAGATGAATCCGATCCGCGCGCGCCGCATGCGCGTGCGTTCCGTATCGTCCAGCATCGAAAAATCCACGCCACCGATGAAGACTTTGCCGCTCGTGGCGCGCGTCAGCCCGCCCAGCAGGTAAAACAGCGTCGACTTCCCGCTGCCCGAAGGTCCCACAATCGAGACAAACTCGCCGGCCTCGACCGAGAACGTCGCGTCGCGCAGCGCCGGAACTTCAAGCCTGCCGGATCGGTAGACTTTGCCGAGGTGCTCGGCGCGAATCATCGATTCCACGTGAGCGATTGTATATGGACTGCTGGAGGCTCCCACCACCCAGGTGGAGATGCGTTCCCCGGAGCGAGGGGTGCCCGCTCCGGGCGTGCGCGGCGGCGTCAGGATGCGACTGCGTGCTCCAGAGCATCGAATACCGTCTCCTGCGACTCGTACACCGGCCGCAGATGCTTCTTCGGGCCCCGCTTGCGTGCGATCATCTGCCGAATCCTCTCCAGCATCTCCACCGGAGACGATGAGCCCTTGGGCATAAATGCGTCCGCCCGGTTCGTGTGATCGAACGTCTTCACGCTGCCACTGATCAGGATCATGGGAATCTCCGGCGCCACCTCCTTCATGCGCCGCACCATCTCGTTCCCATTCATGTTCGGCATCACCAGGTCGCTCAGCACGAGGTCGATGCCCCCGCGGCGAAACTCCTCGATCGCATCTCGTCCGCTCAAAGCTGCTACAACGCGATAGCCGCCGCGGGTTTCCAGAAGAAATTTGCGAACAGCAAGCGCCTGTTCGTTGTCGTCAACACAGAGAATCGTTTTCTTGGGTCTCATTATTTTTCCCTGGCAGCTCCCGCTCCCAGCGGGAGGGACAGCCGCGAGCCGCCCTGCCGAAGCAGCGTGCTCGTCAGCGTTGGATGTGGCCGCACCCGCGTTCCGGCTTCGTGCGCCCGCGCTCGGCTTGCCTAAAAGCGCGCGACGCTGCGTGCCCGCCCGAACGCAGGGTGCGGAGGAACAGGACCACCGGCTGCGGCTTGCTCTCCGCTGCGCGCGCTCCCTTCCGGTTGATCCCGGATTCATGGCGCGCCGCGGGGGCCGTAAGCTCGGCGTTACCGTTCCAAATCAGTTTTCAGCGAATGCAGTGCAGACGTTCCTTTTCGAAACGCCACGTCAGAGTACGGACCACTGCCCCCCATGGCAATAGGGTAGAAAAAGCGAAACGATGCAGCACCCACTACCGTGCTTTGCACCGTTTCTGTTATCGCCCCGTGAATATTGGCTGCAAGCCTTGCGCGGCCTGTGGAAGGGGTGTGGATCACCCAGGGAAAAGGCGCCCACTTGCAACAATTGCGGTGCGGCCGCTGTGGCGAACTTCGCCCGAACCCGCTGTCGCCCTTCTGCGCGGATCCCGTTCAGTGACGGAAGATCTGCGTCATCATGTCCGACTGCACCTGGTTCAGCTGCTGAATCGTCGCCTCCAGCGTCGGGCGATCGTCCAGCGACGCCCCCGTCATCAGTTCCTTCAGCCGGAACGCCGTATGCCGGATCAGAATCTCCGCGCTTTTCAGCTTCCTGGCATCCCGCAGCAGGCTCATCTGGATCTTGCCTGCGTATCCCTGCGCGGCTTTGAGCGACGCCGACGCCCTGGCATCGTCGCCGGCCTGAAATTCCGCCGTCGCCATCTCCGTCATCGAGTGCACCAGTTCGGCGTAGATATACGGCTGTTCGCTGGGGGATGCCGTGGCGGCCCTCGCCTCAAGGTCGGCCAGCTGCCGGGCGTCGGGCGGGCGATCGTTCAGTCCGTGCGCCCAGCACAGTGACGCAGAGACGAGCAAAGCAGAGAGGACAGCGAGGCGCCGCATCGCGCACCTCCGGGGTCGTGCGTTCCGAGAACAATACCGCAGATTCGGTCCGGCGCGCTACCCACCCCTGTGTTAGATCCGGACACAGCCCATTCGAAGGTAACGCTGTCGCTGTCCAAACCCGCACTGCGGACACTGTCGGGAACCCAAGCCCCAGGTTGAAGCACCGCTACTTTTCAAGAGCGACGAGCCGGTGCTTCGCCTGCCACTCCTGGTCGGGAAATTTGCCCTGGGCGGCGGTGAGGAAGCGATGATAGTAGTCCGCCGCTGATTTGCTCTGATGAAGATTATCGTACGCAGTTGCCCGTAGAAAAAGAGTGGCTGGGTTTTCCGGCGCGTACTTTGATCGCATGGAAAGCGCCGTCAGTTCGTCCTGGTACTGATGCAGTTCCGAGTCGGCAAACGCGATCCCCGACCAGGCGTCCACGTCGTCCGCACGCGCGGCGATGGCCTTGCGGAACGCCGCAATTGCCTCCTGAAACTGCTTCTGTCGCACCAGAATCTGCCCGTGCGCGTCCAGCAGATCCGGGTCATTCGGGCTTTTCGCCAGCAGTTGCTCGTACAGCGCGTCGGCCTCGTCCAGCTTCCCCGCCTGGAATGCGGTGTCCGCCAGCATCGCAGCAATCGACGGGCTGTCCGGCTGGTTCTGGTGCAGCTTTTCCAGCAGCGCCAGCGCGTCCGCCGGTTTCCCCTCCCCATTCAGAACCGCCGCCAGCTGTGCGCTCAGCGCCGCATTCTGCGGGTCGCGGCGCAGCGCGGCTTCCACCACCGGCTGCGCGTCGGCGTAACGCTTCTCCGCGATCAGCAGATGCGCCAGCCCGGCACTCGCGTCGGACAAATCCGGCTCGCTTGTCAGCGCCTGGCGATACTCCTGTTCGGCGATCTCCAGGTCCCCCGCCGCTTCGGCAATCTCCCCGGCCAGCAGCGTGTCCGGCGGCGTCTCCGGCGTCAGCTTCAGCGCGTTCACCAGCGCATCCCGCGCACCGGTCGGGTCCGATGGGCGCAGCAGCCGTGCCAGTACCCGGTCCGCCTGAGCCTTCGCCGCAGGGTTCGGCGGATTCGGCTCCAGCTCCACCGCCACCTGCAGCTGCTCAATCGCCGCCTGGTCGTCTTTCCCGTCGCCTCTGGCCGCCAGAAGCAGCCCCAGCGCCGAGCGCGCCTCAAACTGCTTCGGGTCCGCCGTCACCGCCTTGCGATACCACCCCTCCGCCGCATCCGTATGCCCTTGCGCGTCCTCCACATAGCCGCGATCGAAGAGAGCGCGCGCGTCGGTCAGGTGCGCCGACAGATAGACTTCGAGCCGAGCCGTCGCCAGCGTGTATTTCTTCGCCTCAATCGCCGACTCGACCTGCTCCAGCGGGTTCGAGGCCTCCGCCTGCTGCTCGTCCCCCGTCGTCCCCGGAGGCAGCGGCACCGGCTGCCCTGAGGCCGCCGCTACAAAAATGGCAAAGAACAGCCAGACGAACGCCGCGATAATCATCCGCTTCTGGATCGGGGCACCAACTCGCCCACCCCGCCTCGAGCAAGCTCCGGACATTTCCGATTCTGTGCCAGGCCACGACTCAAGCAGTCGTTGAAAAAACATAGCTGATTGATTCTTCAATTCCCAGACTCTAAGGATTATCAGGAATCACCGACCGGAAGCACAAATTAGCACAATCTCGGCACACAACAGCTGCGTGCCAGGCATCGGCCGAGAGTTCCCAACTGCCGACTGCACGTTCCAGGGGAAAAAAGGAATGCCGACGGCCAACCGGATGTATGGTTCGCCGCCGTGTCGCAAGCGAAAAGCGAAGATGGCGGTTTGGTCTGCGCAAATGTATCCGGTCTTTGATTGAGCGGAAGCTCGTGACCTTGATGGAATGCGCTGCACTCTCGTCCTACCTGGTTTCACAGCCTCGAAGGGCTTTTCCGGTATTACAGGTTTCGAGGGTGCCGGGTTCGACCATTTTGCCATCTCTCTGTTCGCCAGCAAACCTGGCCAGATACCGTGTAACCGTGTGAATTCCTGATCGTCAGCAGGCCGTTGCATTAACCGAGGCTGCCAGCAGTGGAGGGCGATAGGCTTCCCCTTTGGAGAGCACTGCCCAGACGATGCGAGCCATCTTGTTGGCCAGCGCGACTGCCACGATGTTGGTGTGAGCACGCGATGCGAGCTGACCCAGCCACGCACTGAGGCCTGGCGACTGCTTCTCCCTGCACTGCAGCACCGCGCGGGCTCCGTGCACGAGAAGCCGTCGCAGGTAGCTGTTTCCCCGTTTGCTGATCCCCAGCAGCTTCTGCTTCCCTCCGGTGGAGTGCTGCTCCGGTACCAGTCCCAGCCCTGCGGCAAACGAACGCCCTTTCCGGAACTCTGCGCCGCTGCCGATGGAGGCCACCACGGCAGTCGCCGTCAGCGGTCCAACCCCGGGAATCGCCATCAGACGACGGCAGGCTTCATGTTCGCTAGCGGCCTTCGCGATCAGTGCATCGGCCTCATCGATCTGGCTTTGCAACTGCCTCAGTTCACTCTGTAGTTGTGCCAGCAGCATGCGCAGCGGTCCGGACAAGCCGTTGTCCGGATCCTCCAGGGTGCCGGGCAACGAGGCTTCGGCATGTCGGCGTCCTTTCCGAATCGTAATACCGCGCTCCAGCAGTAGTCCGCGAATCTGGTTGATCACCGATGTTCTGCGTGCAACCCAACGATCGCGCACGCGGTGCAGCGACTGCATATCCAGCTGCTCGTCGCTCTTGATGGGCACGAAGCGCATCTGCGGTCGCCCTACAGCTTCGGCGATGGCTTCGGCATCGATGTAGTCGTTCTTGTTCGTCTTCACGTAGGGCTTTACGTATTGGGCTGGCATCAGGCGAACCTCGTGGCCCTGCTTCCCCAGACTGCGGCCGAGGAAGTGGGAGCCTCCGCAGGCTTCCATGCCAATCAGTCTCACGCACAGGTTCGCCGTGAAGCGCAGCAGCTGCGTGCGCGAGAACTTCCTGCGCACCACGACCTCGCCCCTCGCATTCAGACCGACAAGATGAAAGACCGTCTTCCCCAGATCAATGCCGATTATGTCGATTTCCATGGACCGCCTCCTGTGCACACCTCTTATAGCCCCCCAAGGGGCAAGAGGCGGCGGACCATACCAATTAGTCACACCTAACTGCCCCGCCACGCTCGTGAACGAAAGGGCCCCCCTCACTCCACCCCCCTCACCGCAAAACCCCAAAACCGCAAAACCCCCAAGAACGTCGGGGACCTCGGCCAGGTTCACCCCACAGCAAGAAGCACATACTGATCTTGCCCTCAGAATGCG
>PMAM01000233.1 GCA_003152595.1 Acidobacterium sp. | reverse complement strand
GGCCGATGCGGGACAGGTGAACCTCGAGCCGGGAAAGCCATCGTTGCGGCGGCGTGGCCCTGGTTACGCGCGGGCCGGTTCATCTCCGGTCCGGCGTGGCGGTCAGGATGTCCCGTATTTGCATTCCACCATTTAATGAGACTGGTTCTATGGATAGATGCCGCGTATCTGCACAGCCTCAGCCACGCGTCCGATGCCGAGCATGTTCGCGGCAATGCGCATCGGTACCTTCCGGTCCAGACGAATCTTCAGCACGTCGCGGAATGCTGTCTTCATCACGCGTTCCAGGCGGTCGTAAACATCCTGCGCCTCCCAGAACAGGTGCTGCTCGTCCTGTACCCACTCGAAGTACGAGACCGTAACTCCGCCGGCGTTGCACAAAATATCCGGGATGATAAAAACTCCCCGATTTTCGAGATTCCTGTCCGCCGCGGGCGTCAGCGGTCCGTTAGCCGCTTCGGCAATGATCTTCGCGCCTACAGCGGCAGCGTTTCCGGCGTGAACGGCGTTTTCCAGCGCCGCAGGCACCAGGATGTCGCAGTTGAGCGCCAGCAGTTCGTTTGGATCGATCGCCTCGCTCTCGGGAAATCCTTCGACATGCCCGGTTAGGGCTTTCATGTGAATGACCTCTGGAATGTTCAGGCCGTTTTGGTTGTAGATGCAGCCGGTCGAATCACTCACCGCAATGACTTTGGCCCCGGCCTCATGCAGCAACTGCGCCGCGATGGAGCCGGCGTTGCCAAAACCCTGCACCACAACGGTGGCGCCCTTCAGCGTCATATGCAGATGCTCGCAGGTGCATTGGATGGTGTAAAACACCCCGCGCCCGGTGGCTTCGTTGCGTCCCAGCGAACCACCGAGACAGATGGGCTTTCCGGTCACCACGCCAGGAATGGCATAGCCCTTGGTCATACTGTAGGTGTCCATGATCCACGCCATGGTTTGTGGATTGGTGTACACATCCGGCGCAGGGATGTCCTGGTCCGGGCCAATCAGCGGCAAAATCGCGCTGGTGTAGCGCCGTGTCATCCGCTCCAGTTCGCCCTGCGACATGTGCTTGGGATCGCACGTCACTCCGCCCTTGGCGCCGCCAAACGGAATATTCACCACCGCGCATTTCCACGTCATCCACGTCGCCAGCGCTTTCACCTCGTCGAGCGTGACCTGCGGGTGATAGCGGATGCCGCCCTTCCCCGGCCCCCGCACCGAGCTGTGCTGCACGCGGTAGGCCTCGAAACGGCGAATATGCCCGCCATCCATGCGCACCGGCACGGTGACCATCAGCACGCGTTCGGGATATTTGATCATCGCCCGGATATCCTGGTTGAGTTCCAATGCGTCGGCTGCCGTATCGAAGTTCTCCAGAGCGAGGTCATACGCATTTTCTGCAACTGCGGTCGTAAGCATCTCTTTATCCTCCCTGTACGAGCCAGGTCACTGCGCGTTCTTCACGTCGGCATCGGCTCAAATGACACTCGCCTCTGCCAGCGAAACCGCCTGCGGTTCTGGTTCAATCTGTGACAGGCGCGCCGGAACCACCCATTTCCGGTAAGCCCGCAAATGTCCTCGCGCCGCCTCGAAGTACAGGCGCCGCACCTCGCGCGTTATCGCGCCAACCTCTCCATCCTTCACCGGCCGATGATCGACTCGCACCACCGGCGCGATGCCCACCGCTGTTCCGGTAAGGAACAGCTCGTCACAAACATAAAGTTCGCTGCGATCGATGGCCCGTTCCACAACCCGCAGGCCGAGTTCCCGAAACGCCAGGCCGATTACCGAAGCGCGTGTAATCCCCTCCAGCACGTTCTCCGTTATGGGAGGTGTGATCAGATCGTCGCTGCGCACCATGAAGAGATTGCAGGTGGCTCCCTCGGCGACATGACCGCTCTCGTTCAGCAGGATCGCTTCGTCGAAGCCGCTCTGCCGCGCATCGTCGCTGGCCAGCGCGCTGTTCACATAAGCTCCGCAGATCTTGGCCCGCGCCGGGATCGCGTTGTCCTCAATCCGGCGCCACGAGCTTACACCGGCGTGCAGCCCTTTGTCGCTGTGCAGATACTCGCCAAAAGGCAGCGCTACCACCGCAAATGCATCCTGGTCGTCGATGCTGACGCCGATCCGTTCCGCGCACTTCCAGGCCAGCGGCCGGACGTAGACGCCGGTGCGAAAGGCGTTGCGCCGCATCAGCTCAAGGGTGATCGCGCACAACTCCTCTGGCGACGCCGGAACATCGATGCGCAGAATCCGGCAGTTCTGCTTCCATCGCTCGTAGTGTTCGCGCGGACGCATCAGAAACAGCTGATGCTCCGCGTCGTCCCAATACCCCCGAATCCCTTCAAAAACACCCGTCCCATAATGCAGAGCATGTGTCAGGATCCCGATGCGCGCCTCGCGCAGCGGCACATACTGCCCGCCGAAATACACAATCAGGTTCGGATCCGCCTCAGCCGTCATGGCACACCCCCTGGAGCGACTCCCGCAACAGCTCTCGCCCCCGCGCCAGCGCGCGTTCGTCCAGCGCCAGCCAGCGGGGATTCTTTACCAATTGCCCCAGCGCAGCGTCGACACTGGCCTGCGGCAGGATCGGCGTGGCCTCCAGCAGCGCGCCCAGAATCACCATGTTGCCGGCCCGCCCGTCGCCCAGCTCGTCGGCCACATGCGTGAACGGGCGCGCCAGGATATGCAAGTCTTTCCGCTCACATTCCGCCGGCACTGTCTCGCCGTTGTAAAGAATCCACCCACCCGGGGGCACGCTCGCGCAGAATTTGTGGAGCGATGGCTCATTCATCGCGACCAGCACATCCGGATGGACGACCAGCGGAGAGTCGATGGGTTCGCGCGCCAGGCGCACATGACAGTTCGAAGTGCCGGAACGCATTTCCGGCCCATAGGAGGGCAGCCACGACACCTGAAGTCCCGCGTGCAGTCCCGCCTCCGCCAGCACTTCGCCCAGCAACAGGACCCCCTGTCCGCCGAAGCCGGCCACGCGGACCTGAAGATCGACTGCACCTTTGGCCTCCGCATCGATTTCTTCGACCGCACCCTCGTCAGCGACGCCGAGAATCCGTGAAATGTCCTCGAGCGCAGGCGCCGCGGGGGGCGCTGCCTTCGCCGGTGCATCTTTCGTGCGATCGCGAAAGGCCCCGAGCGGAAAGGTTTTCTCCATCACCTCGCGAACCCAGTGCTGCGCCTCCACTGGCGACATCTTCCAGATCGTCGGGCACGGCGACAGCACCTCCACCAGCGAAAAGCCCAGCCCGCGCACCTGATTCTCCACTGCCCGCCGCACCGCGTGCTGCGCCTGCGCCACCTGCCGGTTGTCTCCCAGTCCCACGCGTTCGATATAGACAGGAGCCTCCAGCGTCGCCAGCAACTCGCTCACGTGCAGCGGATACCCCTCGTTCGCCGCGCTGCGCCCGTTCGGGGTCGTAGTACTCCTCTGCCCCAGCAGCGTCGTCGGCGCCACCTGCCCGCCGGTCATGCTGTAGATGGCGTTGTTCACGAAAATGACCGTGATGTTCTCACCGCGATTGGCCGCGTGCAGAATCTCCGCCGACCCGATCGCCGCCAGATCTCCGTCGCCCTGGTATCCGATGACAATGCTCTGCGGCTGGCTTCGCTTCACAGCCGTGGCCACCGCCGGCGCGCGACCATGCGCGCCCTGCACATTGCCTACGTCGAAGTAGTAGTACGCGAACACTGAGCAGCCTACCGGGCTGATGAGAATCGTCCGGTTCTGAATGCCCAGCTCATCGATCGCCTGAGCCAGCATCTTGTGCACGATGCCGTGCCCGCACCCCGGACAATAATGCGTCTGGTGCTGCAGCTCGTCCTTCCGCTCAAAATTCTCGTAGAAGGCTTTGGGCCTGCCGTGCGCAACCTCGTATTCCGCTTCCGTTGCGTTAGACATGGCCCACACACTCCTCTTCCGGCTGCCGCGCCGGAAGCGTCTGCCGCGCCAGCTTCCTCACAAGCTCCAGCACTTCCCCATGCGAGGGAACGTTCCCACCCACGCGGCTCAGGAACTCCACCGGCCGCGCCCCGTTCAGTGCCAGCCGCACGTCTTCCAGCATCTGGCCATTGCTCATCTCCACCACCACAAATACGCGCACCCGCTCTGCCAGCTTTTGGAATTGCAAAGTGGGGAACGGATACAGGGTGACCGGGCGCAGAACACCCACTTTCAGCCCTTCGGCCAGTGCCTCCGCCGCCACCGCCTTCAGGATGCGCGCCACAATTCCGTACCCCACCAGGACGACTTCCGCTCCCTCCGTCCGCCATTCTTCGGCGCGCGCTTCCCGTTGCTGGGCGATGTAATACTTGGCCTCCAGTTGCCGAACATGGGCCTCCAGCTTGTCCGGTTCCAGATAGATCGAGGAAATCAGATTGCCGCGCGATTCCTCTGTGCCCGCTACCGCCCACTTCGGCAGCCGCGGTTCCGTGGCCGTCTGCGGAAACTCGACCGGCTCCATCATCTGGCCGATGAAACCGTCCGCCAGCACCACCACCGGATTCCGGTAGCGATCCGCCAGGTCAAAGGCCAGCGCCGTTAGATCTGCCATTTCCTGGACTGAATGAGGCGCCAGCACCAGAGTCCGGTAGTTCCCGTGCCCGCCGCCCTTCACCACCTGGTGATAGTCACCCTGCTCCGCGGCGATGTTCCCCAGCCCCGGCCCGCCGCGGGTAATATCGGCAATCACGCAGGGCAGCTCCGCGCCTGCCATATAACTGATGCCCTCCTGCATCAGGCTGATCCCTGGGCCGCTCGATGCCGTCATCACCCGTACGCCCGCCGCCGCCGCGCCGTAGAGCATATTGATCGCCGCTACCTCGCTCTCCGCCTGCAGAAACACGCCGCCCACCTGCGGCAGGTACTGCGCCGCAGCCTCGGTGATCTCGCTGGCCGGGGTAATGGGGTACCCATAGAATCCGCGGCACCCGGAGAGGATCGCGCTTTTGACAATCGCTTCGTTGCCCTTCATCAATTGCCGGCGCATCGCTTCGCTCCCTCTGCTTCGCTGTCGAAGCGGCCTGCCGGCCGATTCGTAAGACGCAGCACCGTAATAGCGCCTGGCTCCGGGCACACCATGAAGCAGATGCCGCAGCCCGTGCAGCCCGCCCCCGCATACACCGCCGTCCGGTAGCCGTAATGGTTCAGCCGCTCCATCATCTGAATCACGTGCGGCGGGCAGGCTTCGATACACAGCCCGCAGCCCTTGCACTCATCCTGATCCACGCGCAGCAGCCCTCGATCCCGCTTCCCGGCATCCGTCATTCCGCGCTCCTTCCCGCGAGCCGCGTTTCAAGCCAACGCAGCCGCTGTTTTGCGCTCCAGATAATGCGCGCGCACCGCAAACTCCTCCAGCTCTCCCTGAAAACGCGGATCGGCAATCTCGATCAATGCCCTGGCTCGCTCCCGCAGCGTTTTTCCGTGCAGGTACGCGATCCCGTGTTCTGTGACCACGTAATGCACGTCCGCCCGCGACGTCACCACGCCCGCGCCCGGCTCCAGCACCGGCACAATGCGCGACACCGTATCGCCCAGCGCAGTCGACGGCAGCGCGATGATCGGAACCCCTCCACGCGATCGCGCCGACCCGCGAATGAAGTCCAGTTGCCCGCCAAATCCGCTGTACGGACGAGTGCCGATGGAATCGGCGCACACCTGTCCCGTCAGATCCACCTGCAGCGCCGAATTAATGGCGACCATTTTCTCGTTCTGGGCCACCACAAACGGATCGTTGGTGTAGCAAACCGGCCGGAACTCGCAGCTGGCGTTGTCATGAATGAAATCGAACAGCCTCTTCGTTCCCAGCACGAACGCCGCTACCGCTTTGCCCCGGTGCAGCGATTTTCGCTCTCCGTTGATCACGCCCGACTCGATCAGCTCGATGACACCATCGGAGAACATCTCCGTGTGAATGCCCAGATCCCGTTTGCCGTCCAGACAGGTCAGCACCGCCTCGGGAATGCCGCCGATGCCGGTCTGCAGCGTGGCTCCGTCGGGGATCAGCGACGCCACATTGCGCGCCACCCGCAGATGCATGCCGGTGAAATGCTCGGTGACCAGTTCCAGCAGCGGGTGCGATGTCTCCACGAAAGCGGAAATCCGGCTCGCGTGGATGAATGTGTCGCCATGCGTGCGCGGCATCTGCTCGTTGACCTCGGCAATCACCGTGCTCGCGCAGCGCGCCGCCGTCAGCGTGCAGTCCACCGTCGTGCCCAAGCTCACATAGCCGTGCCCGTCGGGCGGCGACACCTGCATCAGCACCACATCCAGCGGCAGAGCGCCGCTGGTGAACAAGCCCTCAATCTCGCTCAGGAAGATCGGCGTGTAGTCGGCCCGCCCCGCCGCCACCGCCTCGCGCACATTCGCCCCCAGGAACAATCCCCGGTGGCGAAAATGCCCTTCGTACTCCGGCTTCGTGTAATCCGCGCTCCCCAGGGTCATCATGTGGACGATCTCCACATCCCGAAGCTCCGCAGCCCGTGCCACCAGCGCATTGACCAGGGTCGAGGGCGTGCCGCACCCCGACTGAATCCAGACACGCGCTCCCGACCGCACCGCCTCCAGCGCCTGCCCGGCGCACATGCACCTGGTCCGATACTCCTCGCTCCAGGTCATTCTCCGTTCCCTTCCCGGACGCGTCCGTATCGGCTCTTCATCGAGTCCCTTTGCCGTTGCAGCTATGTGCTCAGAATCCAGCAGCTTGCCATCGTCCGGCCCGCTTCCGGAACCCTGCATGGTCGCGATCCCCAAAACCGATGAAAGTACGCCTTGCCAGGGGGGAATGGCTGTGATGCTGGTCACCCGACCCGTTCCGCTACAGCCCTCGGGACCACGGCCTTCCCGCGCATTTCCCGTCGGTTACCTCGCAGCCGCG
>PMAM01000216.1 GCA_003152595.1 Acidobacterium sp. | reverse complement strand
GAAAATTCGTCAGCAGCGCGCCAACCACGCGAAACTCAAAACCGGGCGAAATAAAGATGCTCGTCACCCCCGAGTGCGCCTCAAACTCGCTACCCTTCCGCGCGCAATGCTCCAAAGTCCGCACCGTCGTCGTCCCTGCCGCCACCACCCGCCGTCCCTCGCGTCGTGCCGCATTCAGCGCTGCCGCCGTCTCCTCAGAAATCGCATACCGCTCCGCATGCAGCTCCACATCTTCGACGCGATCCACGCGCACCGGCTGAAACGTCCCCAGCCCTACGTGCAGCGTCACCGTTGCCACCTCAACACCGCGCGCGCGAATCTCAGCCAGAATCTCCGGCGTGAAGTGCAGCCCGGCCGTCGGAGCCGCCACCGACCCCCGCTCCCGCGCATACACGGTCTGGTACCGCTCTCTATCTCCGGCTCGATCCTCGCGGTGGATGTACGGCGGCAGCGGCATGTGTCCCAGCCGCTCCACCGCCCCGAAAAAATCCAACACCGGCTCGAACCGCAGCGTGCGCTCTCCAAACTCGCCGTGCGCCATCACTTTCGCCCGCAGCGCCCCATCGCTGAAATCGAGATGCTCGCCGGTCAGCACCTTGCGCCCCGGCCGCACCAGAGCCTTCCACTCCCATTCGGAGAGCTGCTCTGCCAGCAGCACCTGCACCCGCCCTGTGACCTGATGGTTCGCCTGCGTGTGCAGTCCCGCCCGATGCGCAAACAGCCGCGCTGGAATCACGCGGCTGTCGTTCAACACCAGCAGATCGCCGGGCCGCAACAAACCCGGCAGCTCGCGAAACCAGCGATCCTCCCAGGTCCCGGCCGCCCGGTCGAGAGTCAACATTCGCGATCCCGCGCGATCCGCCGCCGGCTCCTGCGCGATGAGTTGTTCGGGAAGATCAAAATCGAAATTCGAAACCAGCATCCGAAGCCGATTCTACTTCTCGCGCGTCCGAGCGATGTGTTCCTCAGCCCGCATCCGCGCCCGCTCCAGCGCCTCATTTAGCTCCACGCGCTTCGCCTCCAGCGCAGACTGGTCCGCATCCGCTGCCGGTGCCTGCACGGGGCATGCCCAGCTCACCACCACGCGAGAGAAAGGAAGCGGCACGAGGAACCGATCCCACGACCTCATCGCCCAGGCGCGTTCGGGCAACAGATAAAAGCAGCCCATCTCCTGGCCCGTCATCGCCGCGAGCTTCACCGGGCCAATCTTCGTCTGGTAGATCGGCCCCCGTGGTCCGTCCGCCGTGAACACCACCGGCTCGCTTCGCTCCAGCACATCGCGCATTGCTATCAGTCCCGCCGCGCCGCCGCGCGAACTCGACCCGCGCACGCTGTTGTACCCCAGCAACCCCAGCGTCCGCGCGATCAGCTCCCCGTCGAAGCTCCGGCTGATCAGAATGGAGCAGCGAAATTTCCTGAAGTACCACCCCGCCGGAAGCGTGCAGCGATGCCAGAAGCAGAAGATTCCCCGCGCCGGCGGCGTCGCTGGGGTCACGCCTTCCTCCGCGATCGTTTCAAATCGCAGCGTCGCGCCCACCGCCGCCAGCAGCAGCGCCGTCAGCCTGGGAACCACGCCCAGCGCCACGCGCTGGCCAAAGCTGAAGCCCCCGCTGCTGCTCTCGCTCACGCTACCGATTGTAGCCACTGGACCGCAAGCGGCCCTGTGCCCACCCCGGACGCAGCCCGCGCGCCACCCGAATGCCGCAGAGCCTCCCACTGCAGTGACCGCACTGCGCAACCAATGTAGCCCGCGCTCCCACCATCGTGCTACAGCACGCGCCTGCGAACCGGCCGATGATTCTTCTACCGGGCCAATCTTTCGACTGAGTCGTTCGCGATGAAACGCCTTGTAATTGCGCTGCTGCTCCTCGCCTGCGCCCTCTGCGCCATGACGTAGCGCTAACCGCGTCCCTACTCTCCCGACGTCGTCACCGGCACCGGCGCGTTCTTCGGCGTGGCGATGTATCCCTTGATCTGATTCTTGTCGATGCTGTTCACGACCAGTTCATACAGCATGTGATCCTTCCCCGTGTAGAACTGGATCGGCTCATCCAGGTTCCGGTCTTTCTTCTGGATCGCCTTATCGTCGGCGTAGACCACCAGCGTGAACTTGCTGTGCTTCGTATCGGCCTTCTTCAGCTCGAGAGCCACCGTCGCCACCGCCTGCTTCTGGTTCCTGCCCAGCGTGAATTCGTAGTAGTTGCGGTCGCCCTTGTGCTTCAGGATGTCCAGTTCCTTCCCGTTCGTCGCGATCAGTCCGCTCTGCAGCCCCAGGTCGCCCTTCATCGCCGTCATCGCCGCTTCGTCGGTCTGCAGTTGCGTCTTCGTATTGCCCAGGTCGGTCTTCACCCCGCCCACATCGGTCTTGACACCCGAAACGTCGTTCGACACCGAGCTGATCTGCCGCTGCGTCGCCTGCAGCTGTTTCGCATCCGCCTGCTGCCGCGCCAGCAGGTCCTCCGCCTTTTTCTCCAGCTGCTTCTGGGTCATCCCCAGCGATTGCCCCAGAGTCTCGGTCGTCACCTTCAGCCGCGCGTTCGTCTGTTCCAGCGCCGATGCCAGCTTTGCGTTCTGTTGCTGCGCCGACGCCACCTGGGCTTCGGCCGTTGTCAGCCGGCTGGCAAGCCTGTAACTCCATACCAGCCCCGCGATCGCGCAAATCACCGCAACCGCCAGCGCCCCCATAAACAGCCCCGAGTAGCTCCTCTGTACCGGCACTTCAGGCGTTTCGTCCATAGTCGTTTCCTTGTCCTTTCAGCACCACTTGTGCGCACTGTATCCCAGGACCGCCAGCCCCCGCAATCACCAACAGAACCGCGCACTCCTTCTGCAACCCACGCGGGCGGCGGATAATCTATGACGTATGCCACGCTATCAATACCGCGAGATCGAGCCCACCCGCGAAGCCAAAGAAGTCTTCAACCGCTGGGTCGACTACCTCGACGACGAGTTCTCCCGCCATACCAACGTCGTCCTCCGCGGCGAGATCGTCCGCGACAATCTCCACCAGCTCCTGCTCGGAAGCCCGCACGGCGGCCGCCTCAACTTCACCCTCGCCACCGAGCTGCCCTTCAACGTCCTGCAGCTCTCGCTCGACCCGGCGAACATTACGCTCGAGCCCGAATACTATGGCGACATCGACGCGGACCGTTACGCCCCCATCAAGCCGCTGGTCTGGTTCTGGCGCATGTTCGACCGTTCGCCCGTTGCTCTNNAACAACGTGAAGATCTACCACGGCGTCGAGTTCACCTTCGGCTACAACCTCACCCTCGAAGACGACGTCATCATCCACAACCACGTCCTGCTCGACGACCGCGGCGAACTCGTCATTCGCAAAGGTACGTCTGTCTCCGATCATGCCGCTGTCTTCTCTCACGCGCACGACCCGGTCGAGGCCTGCATCATCGAGCATCGGCGCACCGAAGTTGGACCCAGCGCCCGCATCACCTATCGTTCGCTCGTGATGCCCGGTGTCCGCGTCGGTGAAGATTCCATGCTTGGCGCGCAGGCGGTTGCGACCCATAACCTCGAACCGCACTCGATCGTCGGCGGAGTTCCCGGCCGCAAAATCATGGCCAAAAGCGAAGCCACCCGTCTCGGCGAAAAAGACCCTGCCGATCCCTGCGCCGAATTACCGCCGCACGACTAAGCCGGTAGCCGCTTTTTCGCCGACCGCTTCTCCGCTGACCGGCTCGTCGCTGACCGGCTCTCAGCTAAGAACCCTGATACCATCGAACTCGTCTTCCGATGGATCCCAATAAGCTCATCATCGCGATCTTCGAGTTCGCGGTGCTCCTTTTTTCCCTTAGCCTGCACGAGGCCGCGCACGCATGGACCGCCTCGCGCCTGGGCGATCCCACCGCGCGCATGCTGGGCCGCGTTACTCTCAACCCCATCAAGCACATCGATCTCTGGGGCACGATCATCCTGCCCGCCATCATGCTGCTCATCAATCCGGGCTTCCTCTTCGGATGGGCCAAGCCAACCCCCGTGACTCCCTCTAATTTCAAAAACCTCACCCGCGATGACATCCTCACCACGGTCGCCGGTCCGAGCAGCAACATTCTCGCCGCCATCGTCGCCATGCTCGTCCTGCTTATCCTTTCGCACGTCAGCCCCGCCGGCTCGGCCCTCGTGCATCAGATGGCTGGCTCCGGCGGTTTCGATCCCGCCCTCATGCAGTCCAGCCCCGTACTCGTCCCCCTGGTCATCCTCTTCTTCATTGGCATGGAGCTGAACCTCGTCCTGGCCGCTTTCAACCTGCTTCCGCTGCCTCCCCTCGACGGCTCCCACGTCTTCCGCCACTTCCTCCCTTACAAGGCGCTTCGCATCTACGACTCGCTCGGCATCATCAGCCTCTTCGTCATCTTCATCTGGGGCGGCCCCGTCATCGGCTTTCTCATTCGCCCAGCTCTCGGCCTCCTCACGCGCGTTCTTCTGGCTTTCTGATCCACGCCTGGCCACGGCTGCACGAGCGCGCCGCCCGGCTCGCGAAATATAATCCGTGACGGTCGGTACAATCATGTCTCGCACATCATTTCCTCTTCGCATCGCCCTCGCTGGCACGGCCCTGATTCTTGTCGCCCTCGTCACGCCTCGCCCCGCGCGCGCGCAACAACCCTCCTTCCGTGCCGCCGACGGCAAATTCCTCCTCAACGGCAAGCCCCTCCAGGTCATCTCCGGCGAAATGCACTACGCCCGCATTCCACGCGCGTACTGGCGCGATCGCCTGCGCATGGCCAAAGCCATGGGCCTGAACGCCATCACCACCTACGTCTTCTGGAATGTCCACGAGCCGCGCCCCGGTGTGTTTGACTTCTCCGGCAATCTCGACATCGCCGAGTTCATCCGCGAAGCCCAGCAGGAAGGCCTTTATGTCATCCTCCGCCCCGGCCCCTACGCCTGCGCCGAGTGGGAATTCGGCGGCTTTCCTTCGTGGCTGCTCAAAGATCCGAACATGGTGGTCCGCTCCACCAATCCGCAGTTCCTTGCCGCCGCTCGCACCTGGCTGTTGCGTCTCGGCAGGGAAGTCGCGCCCCTCCAGATTGGCAATGGCGGCCCCATCATCCTCGTGCAGGTTGAAAACGAGTACGGCTCCTATGGCGACGACCACGCCTACATGGAGGACATCCACCACGACCTCGTCGACGCCGGTTTCACCCAGGCGCAGCTCTACACCGCCGATGGCCCCGAGGAAGTGCCGCGCGGCAGCCTGCCTGAACTGCCCGTCGGCATCAACTTCGGCCCCGGCGAGTCACAAAAAGGCTTCGCAACCCTGAAAAAGCTCCGCCCGAACGGGCCCTTCTTCAACAGCGAGTACTGGGACGGTTGGTTCGATCACTGGGGTGCGCCGCACGCCCACACCAACACCCAACAGCAGGCCAGCGACCTCGACTGGACGCTCCGCCAGGGCTACTCCATCAGCATCTACATGTTTCACGGCGGCACCAGCTTCGGCTGGATGAACGGCGCCAACTCCGACGGCAAAACCTACGAGCCCGACGTCACCAGCTACGACTACGACGCCGCCCTCGACGAGAGCGGCCACCCAACGCCGAAGTTCTACGCCTTCCGCGACGTCATCGCGCGCGACACCGGCGCTAAACTGCCGCCCGTCCCCACGCCGCCCCCCGTCACCACCCTCCCCGCTTTCACACTCGACCGCTCTGCCTCGCTGTGGGAGAACCTCCCCAAGCCGGTCCACTCTGATCAGCCTCTTGCTATGGAGCAGATGGACCAGGCCTACGGCTACATCCTCTACCGCACCACCGTCTCCGGACCCGTCAGCGGCGACCTCGTCATCGGCGCGCTCCACGACTACGCCCAGGTCTACATCGACGGCAAACTCGCCGGCACCATCGACCGCCGCCTCAACCGGAATTCGCTGCCTCTCGCCATCAACGCCGCCCACTCGCACCTCGACATTCTCGTCGAGAACACCGGCCGCGTGAACTTCGGCTCCGCGCTCCCCGGCGAACGTGTGGGCCTGCTCCAGGGCGTCACTTTCGCCGGCAAGCCGCTCACCGGGTGGGATAACTACTCCCTGCCCATGCTCACTCCCGACACGCTCCCCTTCGCTGACAAGCCCTGCATCGGCGCATGCTTCTACTCCGTGACCTTCAACCTCTCCCATCCCGCCGATACGTTCCTCTCCACCGGCGCGCTCGGCAAAGGTGAAGTCTGGATCAACGGAAAGCCTCTCGGCCGCTTCTGGCACATCGGCCCGCAGAAAGCGCTCTTCCTTCCCGCTCCCTGGCTCAAAGCAGGGGCCAATCAGGTCGTCGTCTTCGATCTCGAAGGCCAACCTAACCGCCAGCTCCAGGGCCTCGACCATCCCGTCCTCAACGCGCCCATTGAAAACCCGTGATGCGGTGAGCGCGATAATCTAATTTCGTAGATCGAACCTTCTCTATCACCGTCACGCTTCCTGCACATTCAGAAACGAAGGAGCCATCATTCATGACCCAGTCCCACGGCTACGCGGCGCAAAACGCCACCACCCCGCTCGCACCCTTCAAGTTCACCCGGCGTGAGCTCCACGACCACGACGTCCAGGTCGACATCCAGTGGTGCGGTGTCTGCCATTCCGATATCCACTCCGTCCGCAACGAATGGAACAACGCCGTCTACCCCATGGTCCCCGGCCACGAGATCATCGGCACCGTCAAAGCCGTCGGCTCCGCCGTCCAAAAATTCAAAGTGGGCGACCTCGTCGGCGTCGGCGTCATCGTTGACTCCTGCCGCACCTGTCCCAGTTGCAAAGCCGGAGAAGAACAGTACTGCGAAGTCGGCATCACCCTCACCTACGGCCAGAAGGACAAGTACGGCGACCTCACCCAGGGCGGCTACGCGAACAACATCATCACCGACGAGCACTTCGTCCACACCGTCTCGCCGAAGTTGAACCCCGCCGGCGTCGCCCCCCTCCTCTGCGCGGGCATCACCACCTACTCACCGCTGCGCCACTGGAAGGTCGGGCCCAACAAGAAAGTCGGCGTCATCGGACTCGGTGGCCTCGGCCACATGGGCCTCAAATTCGCTCACGCCTTCGGTGCGCACGTCGTCCAGTTCACCACTTCGGAGTCGAAAGTCGCCGACGCCAAACGTCTCGGCGCCGACGAGGTCGTCATCTCCAAAGACGCCGCCGCCATGAAAAAGCAGGCCAACTCCTTCGACTTCATCCTCGACACAGTCTCCGCGCCGCACGACATCAACCCCTACCTCGAAGCCCTCAAGCGCGACGCTACCTATGCGCAGGTCGGCCTGCCCGACAAGCCGCCCGTCATCTTCCCCGGCAACCTCATCTTCAAGCGCCGCAGCTGGTCCGGTTCGATCATCGGCGGCATGGCCGAAACCCAGGAGATGCTCGACTACTGCGCAGAGAAGGGAATCACCGCCGACGTCGAGGTCATCAAAATCCAGCAGGTCAACGAAGCCTTCGAGCGCGTTGTCAAAGCGGACGTGAAATACCGCTTCGTCATCGATATGGTTTCGCTGGGCGCATAACGAAGCCGAGCAAAATAAAAGCGGGAGAGGTTTTCTCTCCCGCTTTCGTTTTCTAAACTCTAAACCCTAAACTCGGCCCTACCGTCTGAACTGCTTCCCCATCCGGTACACCACGCCCACTGAGATGGCGAATTGTTCCTTCAGCCCTGCGCTGCCGAAGTTTGTCAGCGTCGCATCCGGTGCGATGCGGAAGACCAGCCGCGGCGACCGGTTCAGATCGATCGACCCTCCGAATGCGCCGCCAAACGCAAGCTGGTTCGAGAAGAACCCCACGTTCTGCGGAGGAACGCCATTGAGCCCGCCGGTGAAGTATCCATAGGCGCCGCCCACAAACGCGTGCAGCATCATGGCCGCGTGCTCGTTGGCCTTCAGGCGATATTCCGGACCGCCCAGGAACATGTGCTCACTCACGAACGGTCCCTCGATGGGGCCCGCATTCGGTCCGCTCCCGGTGCAGCTGCCGCAGTTCGGCTCCGCACCGCTCGTCCCGTAGTAGCCGCGTACGTTCACGCCCACGCCCCACCGCGTGCCCAGCTCCCGGATCGCCCGCGCGTCAAACCCGCCCAGGTTCGCGCCCTGGAACGTCTGCGGTCCCGCATCGAAGTGCGAATAAGCGAAGCCTCCGTAAATCTCCCAGGGGTAGTTGTACTTCACGCCGGCCAGCGGCGCCGGAGGCGGCAGCTGCGGATTCGGCGGCGGGCTCACCACCTGTCCCTCGGCCCCTATTCCCAAAAAGCAGAACGCAGCGGCCATCGCCACCACGCCAGAACGCACACTCCACTTCCTCATCAACCGGCCATTCCTCCAGCAAGTAGTGGGCAGACTCTGCAAACTGTATCGCAAGCTTCAAAGATACATGGGCGACCCGCCTTCTGTCCCCACCGCTGCCCTCCCTTCCCGGTTCCGAGTATCTTTAGAAGGATGTCCGCCACTCGCACTGTTTCCCAACAATCCTTCGACTCGCTCGACGCCATGATGGAAGCGTACGCGCAGGAAGCTGTGCGCGTGGCTGAGGCCGATCACGGCATGGCCCTCGACTACACGCCCGACTCGATTCCGCGCCTCGAAACCGTCCTCGCCGCGCGCGGTCCTGTGCCGGAGTCCGAGCAGGAAGAAGCCACCCGCCTCTGGGGCGCTTATTATGGCGAAGTCTTTCGCAGAAAGTACCCCGCCGACTGGATCATGGCGGTCTATCCAGGTCAGCTTAATTCAGGACGAGCCGATGCCGAGACGGAGGTGGCCATGCCGGCTCTCGACGTCCGAGGCTCCCAGGTCTATCCGTTGCTGAAGGTTTTCCGCCGCCTGACCATCGGGCCCAGCGAAGACCTCATGAGTTTCTATGCGAAGGTGACGGCGGCACTGGCTGAGAAGGGACAATAGACAGGCGGAAGCGGTCTGCAAACAGGAACTGCAACCGAGGCGCTGACCCCGCAGAACAAGGATAGACGTTGTTACGGCGGATGGGCCACTGCCGGCAAAGTATGCGGCGTAGGATACGAGTGAACGAATCACTCATTCATATGACAGCTCGTAACAAACCGGTTTAGCCAGGGACTCATCCATGAAATCGTGTCGAATTTGCTCCGCTCCGGTCAGGCTATATCTGACAAAGCATGGTTACGAGATATTCAGATGTACGGCATGCGGCTTCGGTCAGATCAACGTTACTGCACACGACATCGAAGATTTTTACGATCAGAGCTATTTCCAGGGAGAGAAGGCTCACTTCCAGCAGGGTTTGGAGACGGAACCTCATCCAGCCTTACCGTTTTGGCTGGAACATAATCTCGATCGTGTCTGTCCTTCCAATGGGGTTCAGGTACTGGAGATTGGACCCGGATTAGGCGGTCCGCTGGCCGGATACATGCGGAAAACACATCCTGAAATGGATTACGCCGCGATCGAGATCTCGGGGTACGCAGCCGAAAATCTACGTCGTCGTGGATTTAGAGTGTTTGAAGGCCGAGTCACGCACCCTGCGACGATCGAAAGTTGCTTCGAAAGATATGACCTGATCTTCGGAACAGAAGTGATTGAGCACGACCCGGAACCTCATCCATTTGCGCAGGCTGTGTACAAGATGTTGAAGCCCGGCGGGTGCGCCGCGTTTACAACCGGAAACATCGATGGCTGGATGGCGCGCTGGAGCGGCCAAAAATGGTATTACCTCGATCCTCCTGCACACGTTAGCTATTACACGCCATCAGCCGTAAAGATACTATTCGGTGCAGAGGGCTTTTCAACGATCCAGGTGCGACGTTATGGGTTAAGTTACATCAACCTAAAGCTAAAGACACACCTGCCGGGCATTCTGCTCGCGACTCACTTGAGCAATATCTCTACGGGAATGAGCATCCTGGCCAGACGTGGCCAGCAGGAAAACTGACCTCAGTGCCGGGTACAACAATGCTGAGATCGCAGTTTGATATGGAGATGGGCATTAGTTTGCAGATATAACGGTCGCCTAATTTCTGCACTCATCACAAACGCAATGCCGTCTCAGATAATCCCACGAATAAATTCCGGTCGCGTGCCCGTCGTTCCACTGGAAGCTGATCGCGTAGTTGCCCACCGGGCTCGCTGAATTCGGCCTCGCCGGCGCCTCATACATCGGCAGCAGCGCCGCGGGCTTCGGCTTCGGCTCTCCCGGCTGCCGTCCCTGCGCGTCGCGCTCTTCGTGACACGTCGCGCACGGGCACGCATTCCTCAGCCACACAAAATCCCAGTGACTCCGGTGCCCATCTTTCCACTCGATCTCAAGACCCTCGCCCGTCGATTGCTGCACGCGCACTTTGGCCGGCGTCACCGACTCGCGCGGCAACTCCTGCTCCGGCGCATGCTGCGCCTCTTCCGCGCTGACGAGGCGAATCCCTTCATGACTCATAAATCTCTGCTACGGCTCCCGGCTCCGAGCCTCAGGCTCCCGGCTGCTCCTCATGCCGACTGCAAAAACGCCACCGACTGCAGGCCCGTCACCTCGAACCGCTTCCGGCACCGGATGTTCCTGCAGGCCAAAAGGTCGTCCTGGCGCACCATGTACGACTGCGCCTTGGCAAACCGCGCCCGGTCCCGCTCGTCCGCGTTCCTGGGCAGTTGCGCCTTCCGCATCCGCACCAGCCACCGGACCTCGTACTCGCCCGGCTGCCCGCAGTGCGGACAGGTCAGCGTGTGCTTCCTCTGCTCGGACTTCTCATCGAAAAATTCGCGTTCTTCCATCGGCTACAGCTCCAATAAAAGATTTCGTTAAAAGTATTTCACATTGCATCGCCGCCGGATGCGGTTTTATAGGACAATCGGACCACGCGCCGTACCGCCAGCGGGCACGCGGCCGGCGTATTCGTATCAGGCACAATTCGGGGCCCGGCGTCTGAGGTCGGCGCATTGGGCATGAAAGAAATGCCTAAGAAACGCGCCAAAAAGCGAATCTTCTCCGCGGTTAAGGCGGTCAAAGCCAACGCACGCGCTCGTGTCGGCCAGCCTAAGCCCGAGCGCGTTATTCCCAACACCTCGCGCGAAACCAAGCGCGGCCAGAAACACCCCAAAACCCTCACCAAGCTTCTTTCGGAGCACGATTAATATGGCCCAGGCAACCGGCATCGGCGGCGTCTTCCTTCGCGCACGCGACCCCAAAGCGCTCTATGCGTGGTACGAAAAGCATCTCGGCCTTCCCATGGGCCAGGGCTCTTTCGCCATTCCCGCCGAACACGAGCGTGGCATGATCGCGTTCGCCTTCTTCCCCGAGAAGACCACCTACTTCCCGCTCTCGCAGCCTGCCATGATCAACTTCCAGGTCGACGATCTCGACAAGCTCCTCGATCAGCTCGCCGCCGCCGGTGTCCCGGTCGACCCCAAACGCGAGACCGCCGACTACGGAAAGTTCGGCTGGATCACCGATCCGGAAGGCAATCGCGTGGAACTCTGGCAACCGGCCGACGAAAAGCGATAGCTATTGCCTGTTCCCTATTGCCTGTTGCCTGTGTTCATCAGTCCCACCGCCTCCATCAGCTTCAGCGCGTTGCTGGTCTGCACAATCCCCGGGCGCAGCCGATAGTCGAACTTCAGCAGCCCATCCTCGATCGTGTCTTCGAAATGGCAGTTCGTCGCCGCGCTGCTCATCGTATCGGGAATCGCCGTCAGGGCCAGATCGTGCGTCGTCACCAGACCGATCGCACCCCGCCGTGCCAGTTCCTGCACAATAAACCGCGTCCCTTCCAGCCTGTCATGCGAATTCGTCCCCGACAGCAATTCATCCAGCAGGAACAGCAGCGGCGTCGGTCCTGCAGCCAGATCCGACAGCACCTTCAGCCGCTGAATCTCCGCATAGAACCGGGACACCCCGCCGGCGAGCGAATCGAGCACGCAGATCGACGCGCCCACCGTCAGGGGCGACATCCGCAGCCGCTTTGCCCGCACCGGCGCTCCGCACTGTGCCAACACCGCATTCAGGCCTACTCCGCGAAGAAACGTGCTCTTACCCGCCATGTTCGGCCCGCTGATCACGATCAGCTGCGGTGAAGTTCCCAGACGCAGATCGTTTCCAATCGCCCTGGCCGCCGGCAGCAGCGGATGCGCCAGATCCTCCGCATCGAAGCAAGGCGTATCCGTGCAAACTTCAGGCAGTACGTCCGCTGGATGCTCGTACGCATACCCCGCCAGCGCCGCCAGCGCTTCAAACTCCCCCGTCGCCTCCAGCCACTCGCGAATCCCCGGCCCGAACCTTCCGCGCCACCGCTCCGCGGCCATGGTCAGCTGCGCCGTGTAGAACACGAAGGCATTGAAGATCGCCACGAAGCCGTTGCGCCGATCCTCCAGCCAGTCGTAAATCCGCTCCAGCTTTGCCACGGCTCGCGATGCCGGAACATGATGCGTATCCAGCCGCGCCCGCAGTCCTGTAAGGCGCTCCGCCAGGAAGGGCTCCCGCTCGATAATCTCCAGCACCTCGGCCAGCAGCTTCAAATCCGGCGCCGCCTTCTCCACCGCGCCCGCGGATTCGCTCACCTGCCGCTGCAGCCAATAACTCACCGCGTAGTTGATCAGCGACATCAGCAGCGCCAGATCCCAGTTCCGCGTCAGCCCCCAGAACACGATCGACGCTACCCACGCCGCCGCCAGCACCGCCAGCACCCACGGCAAAGCGCGCGATCGCAGCTTTGGCTCGCCATCGCCCCAGCCGGCGAGCGGTTCCGGATGCACCCCCGCCCGCACGTCTTCGCCTGTTGCAAACAGCTGCTCCCGCAGCGCAACCCGGTCCTTGAGTTCGGCCACCGCGACCTGCCGCGCGCGCACTTCTTCCGTAGCCGCGGCCGTCAGCAGCCATCGTGCCAGCGTCTCTTCGCCCATGCGCGTGCGCACCGTGCACAGCAGTTCGAAGAGCGACCCCTTCCCAAACAAGTCCAGATCCCGTGCATAGGGGTGCGCCGCGTCGAAGAACCGCTCGCCCGTCTCGCCGGTCCCAGCCCACTGATCCTCGATCCGTGCCAGCCCGCGCGCATAAAACTCCGTCACGCGCACGTATTTTGCAAGCCGCCGGATCACCCGGTCATGCGCGACAATCAGCGCTACAAAGATCAGAAGAGGAATCAGGAGCAGGCTCAGCGGCCCGTGCATGCGAATCAGCACCGCTGCGGCAATCACGCCGGCAAGAAAATCCGCCAGCTTCGCGTAACCAAGCCCAATGTGCCAGCGGCGCACGGCTTCCATCCGCGCCTTCTTCTCCGCGAACAACCGGCGATAGACCGCCTCAACAGATTCCACGCATCAAGAATCGCACGTCGCCGAGTGCGCTGCTCAGACTCCCGCTATCCGCTGACCGCTATTCCTTCTTCGGCTCTCCGACAGCAGCGTCGCTCTTCACCTGCGGCGGGTTGCCGCCCTGCAGGAACGTCCGGTATTGCGTGTCGACGATGCCCAGGTTGCGCGCCAGCCCCAGCCGCGCCTCGTTCAGCTGATACACGCTGTTCACGTACTGCGACTGCGCCGCCGCCAGCGTTGACTGCGCTTCGGAGACCGGCAGGTTGTCGCTCACGCCGGCGGAAAACCGCTGCTGCGTCTGGTCCAGAGCCGTCGTCGCCAGATCCACATTGCTCTTCGCCACGTCGACCGTCTCGGTCGCCGTCTGCAGATCCAGCAGGCTGTCGCGCAGTTGCTGGTCGATCTTCTGCTTCAAATCCTCCAGCCGCGACTGGATCTCCGCCAGCTGCGCTGCCGCCACATCGCGATCGCCGCGAAACTCCGCCTCTTTAAAGATTGGAATGCTCAGCGTCCCCACCGCAGCGAACGTCTCGTGATACACCCCGCCGGAAACGCCGGTCACGCCCCAGTTGCCGCCGAACGTCAGGGTAGGGAAACGCTCGTGCCGCGTCGCTGCCCGCTCCCGGTCCGCCACAATCAGCTCCTGCTTCAGCCCCAGATAATCCTGCCGGTTGGCGTAGGCCTCGACGCGCGCATCCACCAGATCCATGGGGTGCAGTTCGGCGTAAGGACTGGATTCCGTCAACACGATCGGCTGCTCCGGCCTCAATCCAATCTCGCGGTTCAGCGCGATCTTCGCCTTCTCGAAATCGTCCTGCGCCGCGATCACCGCCTGCTGCTGGCTCTGCAGCTGCACCTTCGCGCGCAGATCCTCCAGATTCGCCACCACACCCGCCAGGTGCTCCTCGTGCGCCTGGTTGAAGGCCGTCTCGTCGGTCTTCAGCAGCGCCTGCGCGTAGTCCAGCCGCGCCTTTGCCGCCAGTGCCTGCAGATACGTGTTGCCCACGTTCAGCACCACCAGCCCGCGCGACGACTGCGCGTTGTAGTAAGCCGCTTTCGTGAAGGCCTGCGACGCCCGCCACACGTCGTACCCCGCCCAGTTGAACAATGCCTGAGAGAAATTCACCTGACCGATCGTCGTGTCGACTTTCGTCACCAGGGGAAACGACGACGCGCTCGCCCCCGCCGGCAGGAGGCTTGCGAAGACGCCCAGCGACGCCGGATGGAATCCCTCCGCCTCCAGGTTGTACTGGTGTACGCCGGTTTCACCATGCAGCGTGATATCCGGCAGCAGCACGGTCACCAGCTCCAGCCTGGTCGCGTCCGCGGTCTTCTGCTGCTCGCGCGCCAGCGTCAGCGCCAGATTGTTCTGGATCCCCAGCTTGATCGCATCGTCCAGCGACAGCGCCTTCGGCTCCGCCGAAAATACCACCGCCTGCACGCTGCCCATATAAGGATTCGCGGCCGAGTTGCCCGGATTGCTCTGCGCCCGCGCCGTTGCCCCCAGCAGCAGCGCACTCCCCAGGATCGTGCCCACGACCCGCGTCTTCATCGCGTCTGAATTCATGCAGATTCTTCTGTTTAGATCAGAATACCCGCTCCGCGTTGCCAAAAAAGTCGCCGCGATATGCCGTTCGTCATCTCGGGCCGCAGAGAGATCCGGCAAAAAACCGTAAATTCCACATTTTCAGCCTCAAACCCCTTTTAGAGCCAAGCAACACTCCCTGCGGCCCTCACATCGAATTTTCTGAGTAAGATGTTGCGGGCTCCAGAACGCCAACTTCCGCCTGGTCGATCTTTACCGGTTCAATTGGCCGCGTCCTTGCATCGGAACGCCGGGGAAACTTGAGTGAGGCTCGTATGGCATTGCTGGAAGCCGAGAGGCTTCCGGTAAGAAACGTACGCGATAAGGCGAAGATCCACGCACTGAATCGTCCGAGTTGCTGTGTGACCATGACAGGCCCTTCCATTCCGGCAGTCCTCATGCTGCGGTGCGCCGCGGTGTCGCACCATGCCGTGCGCGCAGCGGCCCGGCACGCGGGGCTCCGGGTCACCCTTGAGTTTGCTGAGAACCGCCGCGAATTCCTCGAGGAACTGAATCGCGGCTCGACCGACCTGATCATCGCCGGCACCGAGGGTCTCACCGACATTGACACCCGGGAGGTCATCGACCGCGCCCGCTCCGCCGACAGTCCTATTCCCGTCCTGCTGGCCGGAGGCCGTGTGGGTGAATCCGGGGCGATCCGCATGCTCCGCGAAGGAGCCACCGAGATCGTGCAGTCGGGCGAAATGGAGCGGCTGCCTTCCGCCATCGCCCGCGCTCTCAAAGTGCGTCAGTCTGCCGTCGTGCAGAGCCATGCCCAGCATGAACTCGACCGTTCCGCGGTCATGCTGCGTGATAACCAGAAGCTCATCACCATCGGCCGCCTCGCCGCTTCCATCGCGCACGAGATCAACAATCCCCTCGAATCGGTGATGAACCTGCTTTACCTCCTCGGGGAAGAGAAAAATCTGTCGGCCACCGTGGCCGGCTATCTCGCTCTGGCGAAGCGTGAACTGGACCGTGTTGCTCAAATCAGCCGGCAGACGCTGAAGTTCTCGCGCGAGACGACCGGCCCCGTCCCCGTCCACATTGAGGAATTGCTGGAAGAGGTGCTGTCGCTCTATGGCCGCCGCATGATGGAGAAGAACCTCCGTGTCGAGCGCCAGTACGATTGCGGCGAGGAGGCGATTGTCTATCCCGGCGAGATGCGTCAGGTTCTGTCCAATCTCGTCACCAATGCCATCGAGGCTTCGTCCCTGCGCGGGCGCCTGCGCCTTCGTGTTCGTTGCACCCGCAGCTGGAGCGATCCCGGGGTCCACGGCATTCGCGTCTCGGTCGCGGACAACGGCAGCGGCATCCCGCCCGAGGTCCTGCATCGCCTCGGCGAGCCTTTTTTCACCACCAAGGGGCAGCGCGGCACCGGCCTCGGCCTTTGGGTGACGCGCTCCATCATCCAGCGGTATGGCGGTGAAATGCAGCTGCGTTCCTCGGTCCGCCCCAATCGGCACGGCACGGTCTTCACCATCTTCCTGCCGACCAATCTCCGGCCGCGGGTCGTTGACCGTCCGCCCCACGGGTCCGAAGGCGAGAACAGCGGCTCAGGATCCGTCACGCCCTTCCCCAATCCCGGGTCCAGTGCTGCGGACCTCGCACGGGGAGGCGGAACGGCCCGCCATACGCGCGGCGCCTGAACCGACGCGCAATTTCCGGCACAGATGTATGTGCCCTGGCCTGCGGGTCCGCGGTTTTTCTGTTGCCTGCTCCCTGCTGTCTGCCGCAAAATAGCTTCCTCCCCACAACTGAACACCGAAAAGAGTGCCCATGAGGAAGCCCGCCCTGTCCTTTCTTTGTTCCGCAATTGCCCTATCCACCGCCACTGCGCTGGCTCAAAACGACGATGCTTCAGCGGCTGCCAGTGCCGCCGGCTGCGGCATTTGCGGCTCCTTCTTCCTCTTCTTCTTTCTCGCCATCGTCGCCCTTAACATCGCCATCCTGGTCTGGGTGGCTCGCGACGCCAAAGCCCGCGGCCTGGACAATGGCGTTCTCTGGATGCTGTTGGTCCTGTTCACCGGCATCGTCGGCCTTATCGTCTATCTTCTGGCGCGCCCGCAGGGCAACCTCATCGTCTGCCCCAACTGCGGCAATAAACGCATGCAGGCAGCCGTGAAATGCCCCAGTTGCGGAGCCTGAACGAACCGAGCATCATGCGCAAAGCACTCCGCAGCCCGGCGACCTGGCTCGCGCTGTTGCTGCTTTTCGTCGCGCTCGCGGTGGCCGATTCCTTCCGCCCGCCCTCACGACAGGCGAGCGTGCGGCTCTTCACCGCGGCCGTCGCCTGCTACCACCACTACCTTCATCCGGTCACGGGCCGCTGGATCCATTGCCGCTTCGAGCCCACCTGCTCCCGTTATTCAGTGGAAGCGGTTCAGAAGTACGGGATCGCGAAAGGGCTCGCCCTCAGCTTCCGCCGCATCCGCTCCTGCCGCCGCTCCGTCCCCATGGGCACACGCGACCCGGTGCCGTGAGCACCCGTCAGTGTCCGGCATCCGCCAAATGCAAGGTTCCCCGGCGCGCTACAGGCTCCCGGCTCCCAGCTCCCCGCTCAATTCAGCTGTACCGAATCCACCGCAGTATCTCCGGCAGCGTCGCCCGCTTCCCGTACATCAGCACGCCGACCCGGTAGATCCGCGCCGCCAGCCACACCATCGCCCAAACAGAAGCAGCCAGCAGCACCACCGACAGCCACACCTGCCATGCCGGCGGCATCTGCGCGCAGATGCGCATGTACATGATGATCGGCGTGAAGGGAGGCAGCAGCGACAGCACGATCGCCGTCGTCGAGTTCGGATTTCCGATTACGTACGGCAGCAGCACCACACTCACCACCAGCGGCGAAATCAGGATGAAGCTGAACTGCTGCACCTCCTGCTCGCCGCTCACGGTCGATCCCAGCGCCGCCGCCAGCGCGCTGTACAGGTAGAATCCGCCCAGGAAAAAGATGACGAAGAACCCCAGCTCGGCGTTCGTGATCCCCAATGACGACAGCCCGTGAATGCCCTGACCCGCCGCCATCGACGATCCGGCGTAGAACACCACCAGCCCGATCCAGATTCCCATCTGCGTCAGCCCCACCGCGCCCACGCCCAGCAGCTTGCCCAGCATCAGCGAGTCGGCAGAGGCCGTCGACAGCAGCACTTCGAAGATACGCGACGTCTTCTCCTCAACCACCGAGCGCGCCACATTGATCCCGTAGATCAGCACCGAGGCGTACAGCACGATGATCAGCCCATACGCGCCCAAAAAGCTGCGCTCCGAATCCGACGCCACCACCGCGCCGTTCTTCAGCTGNNACCAGGTTGATCGACGCGCCCGAGATCCACGTCGTCTCCGGCTCCACTTCTCCCGGAACCATCTCGAGCGTCAGATAGCCGGCGATCTGGTGCGACGCTACCTCATCCTTGACCTGCGACATGTCCGCATCGGATGCAGGCGCATACACCTCCACCAGCTTCGGCGGAAACGCCCCATCGTCCAGTGCCGCTTTCACCTGCTGCGCCAGCCCGGCATTGTTCGACAGGATCGCCAGGTTCTGCACGCCCTCCAGCTTGCGACCGCTCATGCTGCCCAGCAGCGCCATGCCCGCCATCCCGATGGGCACCAGCAGCGTCGTGATGCGAAATACTTTGCTTCGCACCCGCTCCAGGTACTCGCGCCTGGCAATCAGCAGCGTGTTCCGCAACAGTCCGTCACGCATCGCTGCGCCCTCCCACCGTCTCGATGAAAATCTCTTCCAGCGACGGTTCCACCAGCTCGAATTTCGTGATCGTCGCCGTCGCCGCCGCGGTCCGCAGCAGATCCTGCGCGTCGGCATGGGGCTTCAGCTTGATCTCCGCATGGCCCGCGTAACTCTTGACCTCAGCAACCGCCGGATGCTGCAAAAACTCATCGCTGCCCTCAAACTGCACGATCACCCGATTGCGCTCGTAGCGCGACTTGACCTCGCGCATGCCGCCGGCGAGCACCGCCTCGCCGCGGTTGATGAGGCAGATCGAATCGCACAGCTTCTCCACCTGATCCATCCGGTGCGTCGAGAACAGCACCGCGTTGCCATTCTTCTTCAGCTCGATGAGCACGTCCTGCAGCAGCACCGCATTCACCGGATCGAGCCCCGAGAACGGCTCGTCCATGATGATCAGCTCCGGGTCGTGCAACAGCGTCGAGATGAACTGGATCTTCTGCTGCATCCCCTTCGACAGCTCCTCGGTCCTCTTGTCCATCGAGTCGGCCATCTGCAGCCTCTCGCACCAGTGCGTCGCGCGCCGCTTCGCCTCCAGCGCTCCCAGGCCGCGCAGCTCAGCCAGGAACACCAGCTGGTCGATCACCTTCATCTTCTTGTAAAGCCCGCGCTCTTCCGGCAGATACCCAACGCGCTTCAGCGCGCCGTTGCCGAAAGGCTTGCCGAAGAGCGAAACCTTGCCCGAGTCCGGCATCGTGATCCCGATCATCATGCGGATCGTCGAAGTCT
This sequence comes from Acidobacterium sp., assembly GCA_003152595.1. Taxonomy (GTDB): domain Bacteria; phylum Acidobacteriota; class Terriglobia; order Terriglobales; family Acidobacteriaceae; genus Palsa-343. Next base: position 20,301 of record PMAM01000216.1, on the reverse strand, counting down.
TGCCCGCGCCGTTCGGCCCCAGCAGCCCAAACATCGTGCCCGCTTCGATCTTCAGGCTCAGATCGTGAACCGCGGCTTTCTCTTCGTAGGATTTTGAGACGTGGTCCAGCTCGACTAAGGCTTCCATACCGCGAGGTGTGCTCCGAGACTGTCAGCGAACGCAGAAGGATGTGGATCGCAGCCAGCATATCAGCACCTGTTCGCGAACGCTGCGCTCCTTATTCCAGTACTACGGCTGAAGCGCCGACAAGCTTTTGGCCGTCGGGCGGTATGGATGAGGTTGCGTTCTCCAACAGAAAAAGGCCGCCGCCGGCGACCTTTCACCTGCCCTGGCTTCACTTACTTTTTCAGTCCATCGCGGTAGGCCATCGCTTCCAGTTCCACGCGAATGGCGTCGGCGACGGGTACCACGGGCCGAGCCTCGAACGTGAAAGCAGGCAGCATCGAACAGAACTTATGCACTTCGAGCGGGTCGTCGCATTCCATCAACATATAGCCGCCCCAGTCGCCCACGCGGATCACGAACGCGTGGATCTTGAAATTGGCTGGCGCCTTCCATGGACTGAAGACCTCCAGGATCCGCTTCTGTGCATTTTCGTACTCGATCGGGGAACCCTGCTGACGCTCATTCCAGGTGATCATGTATTGCATTCAGTGAACCTCCTCTTTCTCCCGGAGCCCATTAGCGGGCCCGTGGTGGGCAAGGTATACGCCCAAAGCCGTACGCGCGTCGAGCGATATTACGGAGAATGTCGCAGGCATCCTGGTGGACGTTCTTCGGGTGGATAGCGGGCATTAGACCGGCGACGCGAAAGCGTCGAACCGGCCCCGAGAGGCCGTCCGCGCGCCTAAACCGATGTTGGGATCGGCGCGCCTTCGAGGGCCACGAAGCGCGTCGGCTGGCAGCAGGCGCGGCTCAGGCGCTCGCGGTCGGCCTGGAGCTGCGGGTCCTGGCGCAAAGTGTCGAGCACAGTGGCGAGGATCGACGCGGCCGCCGCGTTGCGCGGCGTGGCCAGGCGGTAGTGCATCCATTTGCCCTCGCGGCGGGCGGCGACGATGCCGGCGCGGCGCAGGTAGGCGAGGTGGCGTGAGATTTTCGGCTGGCCCTGGCGGAGGACTTCGACCAGATAGCAGACGCAGACCTCGCGGCCGGCGATGAGATTGAGCAGGCGCAGCCGAGTGGGGTCGGCGAAGGCGGCGAAGAGAGGGACGAGATCGGCCGAGGGGGCGGGTCTGGTCATGGTTTAAGTATATACGCCTTGACAAATATGTGTGGCCGGAATAGATTCGCTTTAGCAAATATGAGGAGGCCCTCGATGGCCAGTGGAAGTCAGGTAAGGGAACAAGTCCGGCAAAAGTACGGGAGCGCAGCGCAGTCAGTCACCGACACGGGGAGCGCGGCTTGTTGCGGGCCGAGCTTGCGCTGCTGCGATCCCATCACGGCGAACCTCTACAGCGACGAGGAGCGGGGGCTGCTGCCGGAAAAGGCGGCGCTGGCGTCGCTGGGCTGCGGCAATCCCACCGCGCTGACCGAGCTGAAGCCGGGCGAAGTGGTGCTGGACCTGGGCTCCGGAGGCGGCATCGATGTGCTGCTGTCGGCGCGGCGTGTGGGACCCACGGGCAACGCCTACGGGCTCGACATGACCGACGAGATGCTGGCCCTGGCGCGCGAGAACCAGCGGCAGGCGGGCGCCGAGAATGTGGAGTTCCTGAAGGGCGAGATCGAGAACATCCCGCTGCCGGACGAGTCGGTCGACGTCATCATTTCGAACTGCGTAATCAACCTGAGCGCGGACAAGGACCGCGTGCTCCGCGAGGCGTTTCGCGTGCTGAAGCCCGGTGGGCGGCTGGCGGTGTCGGATGTAGTGGTGCGCGGCGAGGTTCCGGCGGCGGTGCGCGAGAGCATGTTGCTGTGGGCGGGCTGCGTTGCCGGAGCGCTGGAGGAGAGCGATTATCGCGCGCGGCTCAAGGCGGCGTGTTTCGAGCAGGTGGAGATTGAGCCGACCCGCACCTACAACATTCAGGACGCGCGGCAGTTTCTCACCGGATCGGGCGTGGACGTCGATGCCGTTGCGCCGCAGGTGGAGGGGAAGTTCATGAGTGCGTTCATTCGAGCAACGAAGCCCGCGCCCTCCTGCTGCGGGACGGAGTGCTGCGGCGGTGCGCATGCCGGAGGGAATAAATAAGCCATGGCCGATCACTACAACGTCTTGTTTCTTTGCACCGGCAACTCGGCGCGCTCCATCATGGCCGAGGCGATTCTGAACCACAAAGGCAAGGGCCAATTCACGGCGTACAGCGCCGGCAGCCATCCGACCGGGCGCCCCAGGCCGGAGGCGCTGCGGCAGATCGAGTCCGCCGGGCTGCCGACGGCCGGCCTGCGGAGCAAGTCGTGGGATGAGTTCTCCGGCCAGGCCGCGCCGAAGCTGGATTTCGTCTTCACCGTGTGCGACAACGCNNGATCGGCGGATTGGGTTGTTTCTCTCGCTGCCGCTGAGCACGCTGGCACAACTCGCCATCAAGCACGAGATCGACAGGATCGGCCGCTCGTAAACGCGCGGTTCCGCGGAGACCCGAAGGATGAAGAAGAGTCGGCTTTCGTTTCTGGACCGTTATCTGACCGCCTGGATTTTCGGCGCGATGCTGTTTGGCGTGGCGCTGGGCTGGCTTGCGCCGGGAGTGGTCCCCTTTCTGGATCGCTTCAGCGTGGGCACGACCTCCATCCCGATTGCAGCGGGTCTGATTCTGATGATGTATCCGCCGTTCACGCGGGTCCGCTACGAGGAACTGCACGAAGTGTTCCGCAACAAGCGGGTGCTGGGGCTCTCGCTGGTGCAGAACTGGGTGATCGGGCCGATGCTGATGTTCGTGCTGGCCATCGTGTTCCTGCGCGGCTATCCGGAGTACATGGCGGGCCTGATCATGATCGGGCTGGCCCGCTGCATCGCCATGGTGATTGTGTGGAACGAACTGGCGAAGGGCGACACGCAATATGCGGCCGGACTGGTGGCGTTCAATTCGCTGTTTCAGGTCTTCTTCTATTCGGTCTATGCCTGGGTGTTCATCACGGTGCTGCCGCGGTGGTTTGGACTCCGCGGAGCAGTGGTCCACGTTTCCATTGGAGAGATTGCGCAGAGCGTCTTCATCTACCTGGGCATTCCGTTTCTTGCTGGATTTTTGACGCGGACGGTGCTGGTGAAGGCGAAGGGGCTCGCGTGGTACGACCGGAACTTTGTGCCGCGCGTGGCGCCGCTGACGCTGATCGCGCTGCTGTTCACGATTGTGGTGATGTTCTCGCTCAAGGGCGGCGCCATGGTCCGCCTGCCGCTGGATGTGCTGCGGATCGCGATCCCGCTGCTCATCTACTTTGTCGTGATGTTCCTGGTCTCGTTCTACATGGGGCGAAGGCTGGGCGCGGACTATTCGAAGACGACGACGCTTTCGTTCACCGCAGCTTCGAACAACTTCGAACTGGCGATCGCGGTGGCCGTCTCGGTGTTCGGCATCAACTCCGGAGCGGCGTTTGCGGCGGTGATTGGGCCGCTGGTCGAAGTGCCGGTGATGATTGCCCTGGTGAACCTGGCGCTCTATTTCCGGCGGAGATACTTCCCGGCCGCCGAGGCGCTGGATGTGGAGGCGCCGTGCGCGTGCGAAGCGGTGCCGGCTCCGGCTGCAGGCCCGCGGATCTCCTGAGGGCTAAGGCTCAGGGCGGAGTCCGCGTGGTTAGTGGTGCCCCGGCCAGAACTGCTGCACCATCAGGATCACCGACAGGATGCTGACCACGACCGCCGTGACCCAGGCCACTCCATTGAACCAGAGGGAATTGACCATGTCGCCCATCAGGTCCTTCCGGTTGATGAGGATCAGCATGAGCACGATCACCACCGGGAGCAGGATGCCGTTGAGCGCCTGCGATTCGATGGCCCACTTGATGAGCGGGAAGTTGGGGATCAGCACGACGGCCGCTCCGCCGGCGATGAGCAGCGTGTAGAGCCAGTAGAAGAAGGGCGCCTCGTGGAAGCGCTTGTCCACGCCGGACTCGAGGCCCAGGCCTTCGCAGACCACATAAGCGGTCGAGAGCGGGAGCACGGAGGCGGCGAAGAAGCCGGCGTTGAACAGGCCGAAGGAGAAGAGGATGAAGGCGTAGGAACCGGCCAGGGGCTTCATGGCTTCGGCGGCGTCGGCGGGCTCCTGAATGGAGCCCATGCCGTGGACCCAGAGGGTGGCGGCGCAGGCCACGACGATGAACCAGGCCACGACGTCGGTGAAGATGGAGCCCACGATCACGTCCAGGCGCGAACCGGCATAGCTCTCCTTCGTCACGCCTTTCTCGACGATGGAGGCCTGGAGGTAGAACTGCATCCACGGCGCGATGGTGGTTCCGATGACGCTGACCACCATGAAGACATAGCTGGAATCGCGCAGCACCGCCATTTTGGGCAGCTTGATGGTGGCGATGGCCGCGTCGCGCCAGCCGGGGTGCGCAAGCACGCCGGCGATGATGTAACTGAAGTAGATCATCGAGGCGAAGAGGAAGACCTTCTCGACGCTCTTGTAGTCGCCGCGGACCGCGAGCAGCCAGACGAGAAAGGCGCAGACGGGGACGGAGATGTATTTGGAGACGTGAAAGAGCTGGAGGCTGCCGGCGATGCCGGAGAACTCGCCGATGACGTTGCCGAAGTTCACCACCACCAGCAGCAGCATGACGATGATGGTGAGGCGCAGGCCGAATTCCTCGCGGATGAGGTCGCTGAGGCCTTTGCCGGTGACGGCGCCCATGCGCGCGCACATTTCCTGCACCACGATGAGGGCGAGGGTGACGGGAAGCATGGTCCACAGCAAGGCGTAGCCGAACTGCGCGCCGGCCTGGGAGTAGGTGAAGATGCCGTTGGGATCGTTGTCGACGTTGGCGGTGATGAACCCCGGGCCGAGCACGGCGAGGAAGAGCAGAATCCGGGTTCTCCAGCGTTTCAGCATGTCGGCTCGGCGGGTCGATTCGTTCAGTTCGCGGGATTCCGAGCCGGCGGGCCCGGGATGCAGAGGGAGCGGCGAAGGATCAGTGTAGGCGAGGGAACGCGATTTGTGTCTGGCGATTTAGGGTGACTTTGGATAGCCTCCGCGACCGCTCCGGAACGTTTCTGTAGACTGAAAATCAGCATGAAATCAAGCCGGTTTGCTCGTCCTGTGGGGCTGCCTCTCTTTGCAGCCTGTCTCTTTCTGATGCACGCTTCGTCGTCGTTCGCCCAGGGAACGCGGCTGTGGAGCGAGTCGCGCTTTGAGGATCTGGAGCGCGGAACGCCAAACGGCGTGGCCGTGACCAGCGACGGGTACCTGGTGCCGGGACCGGAGAGCAAACTGGTGCTGGCGACGCCGTCGACGTATGTGTGGGCGGTGGCGACGGACAAGGAAGGCAATGCGTATCTGGCGACGGGGACGCCTGCGACGGTCGCGCGCGTGACGCCGGACGGCAAGTCGGCGACGCTGTTTACGACGCGCGAGATGAGCGTGCAGACCGTGCGGATGGGCCCGGACGGGATGCTGTACGCGGCGACGCTGCCGTCGGGCAAGGTATACAAGCTCGATCCGCATGCGGAGGGCAAGACGGACGATACAGCGACTCTGGTGTTCGATCCGCAGGCGACGCAGGAGAAACCGAAGTATGTGTGGGACCTGGCGTTCGACGCGAAGGGACGGCTGTTTGTGGCGACGGGCGCGCCGGCGGCGGTGTATCGGGTGACGCCTGGAGGGAAGCCGGAGTTGTTCTACAAGAGCGACGAGGAGCACATCCGGACGCTGGCCTTCGATAAGGCGGGGAATCTGATTGCGGGGTCAGACGGGACGGGGCTGGTGTACCGAATCGATCCGGCGGGGAAGGCGTTTGTGCTGTTCGACGCGCCGAAGAAGGAGATCACTTCGGTGATCGTGGCGCCGGATGGGTCGATTTACGCAGCCGGCGTGGGCGAGAAGGGGCGGGGCAATCTGCCGCCGCTGCCGGTGACCGGGCAGGCAACTGTAACCGCGACGATTACGATTGTGCAGCCGGGTTCGGTGCAGGCCTTCAGCGGGAACTCGCTGATCCCGGACGGGTCGGAGCTGTACGAGATACCGAAGGGCGACGGGCCGCCGCAAAAGATCTGGGGTGGGAAGGACGACATTCTTTACTCGTTGCAATGGACGCCGGACGGCGTGCTGGCGGCGACGGGCAATCGCGGGCGGGTTTACCGGATCCGTGATGACGGGACGTGGGCGGATGTGGCGCATCTGGAGGCGGCGCAGGTGACGGGCTTTGCGGATTCGCCGAAGGGGCTGTACGTGAGCACGGCGAATTCGGGGAAGGTATTTTTGCTGAGCCACGGTCCGGCAGCGGAAGGCACGTACACGAGCGAGGTGTTTGACGCCGGCGCGTTTGCGCAGTGGGGACGTGCGGAAGTGGAAATGGGCGCGACGCCGGTGACCGGGGTACAAATGTCGGCGCGTGCGGGGAACATTGAGAATCCGGAGCGCGCGTGGAGCGAGTGGAAGACGTTTGCGCCGAATGCGGGGGCGGTGGGCGTGGATGCGTCGCGGTTCCTGCAGTGGAAGCTGGTGGAGCATCCGGGCGCGCAGGTGGGCGGGGTGGCGATCAACTATCTGCCGGTGAATCTGCCGCCTGTAATCGATGAGGTCATGGTGGCGCCGGGCGCGCGGGCGAATTCGATCACGCAGCAGCCGGGGCAGCCGCAGCCGATCACGCTGAATTTTGCTTCCACGCAGAATCAGGGTGTGAATTTTGGGCAGGAGCCGGGACGCGAGCCGCTGTCGGCGGTGCGAGATCGCACGGCGGTGACGGTGCGGTGGGCAGCGCACGACGACAACGGGGACGATCTGAGCTTTGCGCTCTACTATCGCGGCGAGGAAGAGCACAACTGGCAGTTCCTGAAGGACCATATTCATGAACGGTTCTACAGTTTCGACGCGTCACAGCTGCCGGATGGGCACTACCGGATCAAGGTGGTGGCGAGCGACGCGCGGTCGCACAATGCGGGCGAGGCGCTGACGGGGGAGAAGGTGAGCGACGCGTTCGTGATCGACACGACGCCGCCGGTGGTGTCGGGGCTGGAGGCGCATCTGGTGAACGGGAAGATCCACGTGGTGCTGACGGCGACTGACGCAACGTCGCCGGTGACGCACGCGCAGTTCTCGGTGGATGCGGGGCGCTGGCAGTACGTGTCGCCAGTGGGGAACATTGCGGATTCGCCGATGGAGAGGTTTGAATTCGATGCGCCGCTGCCGAAGGCGCGCGCCGATGCGGAGGCTCCGGTGGATCTGAGCGAGCATGTGGTGGCGGTGCGCGTCTACGACCGCTACGACAATGTGGTGACGGTGAAAACAATTGTGAAGTGAAGCTGTCAGCTGTTAGCCGCTAGCTGTTAGCTAGAAGCTAAAGGCTAAGAGCTAGAGGCTAAACGGCATGCGGTTTGAACTTTTTGTTGCGGCGCGGTATCTGCGGGCCAAGCGCCGCCAGGCGGTGATCGGGGTCATTACCTGGATTTCGATCGCGGGCGTGGCGGTGGGCGTGGCGTCGCTGATCCTGGCGCTCGCCATCACCAACGGCACGCGGCGCGATCTGCAGGAGCGGCTGCTGAGTTCGACGTCGCATGTGGACCTGATGCGCACGATGAGTGACGGCATCCGGAACTGGCGTCCGCTGCTGGATCGGCTGAAGAAGCTGCCGCATGTAGTGGCGGCGTCGCCGGGATTGTACGAGCCGGTGCTGATCTCGCGCAACGGGGCGCGCGCCGGCGGAGCGATGCTGAAAGGGATCATTCCTTCAGAAGAGCGCACCGTCTCCGACATGCTGAACAACATCGCCCAGGGCAGCGTGGCGCCGCTCGACGAGAACGCGAACACCGAGGATCCGTACGGCGCGCCAACGCCGCCGATCGTGATTGGCAGCGACCTGGCGGATTCGATCGGGGCGAGCCTGAACGATGTGGTGATGGTGACGAGTCCGCAGGGCGATTTGACGCCGTATGGGATCATTCCGCGGTATCAGCGGTTTCGCGTGGTGGGGATTTTTCACTCCGGGTTCTATCAATATGACTCGAGCTTCGGATTCATTCGGCTGGTGGACGCGCAGCATTTGTTTGGCGAGCCGGACCTGATCTCGATCATCTCGTTCCGCGTGGACGATCTGTACAAGGCGAACGTGATCGGCGATGAGATCGAGAAGGCGGCGGGGCCAGGCTTCATGACGACGAACTGGATGGAGCAGAATCGCGAGCTGTTCCGGGCGCTGAAGCTGGAGCAGATTGTGACCTTCATCGTGATTGGGCTGATCGTGTGCGTGGCGGCGCTGAATATCCTGATCGCGCTCACGATGATGGTGATGGAAAAGACGAAGGACATCGCGGTGATGCTGTCGATGGGCGTGCAGCCGGGGCAGGTGCGGCGGATCTTTCTGCTGCAGGGGCTGCTGATCAGCGTGATTGGGACGGCAATTGGGCTGGTGCTGGGGTATGGGCTGGCGTGGGCGGGGGGACACTACCGCTTCATTCATCTTTCGGCGGATGTGTATTCGCTGGACTACTTGCCTTTCGCGCCGCGCGTAATGCATGGAGTGCTGGTGACTGGGCTGTCGCTGGGGGTGTCGCTGCTGGCTACGCTGTATCCGTCTAGCTCGGCGGCTCGGGTGCTGCCGGCGGAGGCGTTACGCTATGAGTAGCGAGCTAAGAGCCGGTTAGCTGGTGAAGCGGTTAGCAAAAGGCGAGTGGAGAACCGAGTGGAAGAGCGAGCGAAAGACGAGCCGTCAAACGCGGAATCCTGGTTGCCCGATGCGGAGGAGGAGCGGCGTTTCCTGGAGGCCGTTCGGATTGGGATCGAGCAGGCGGATCGTGGGGAGTTCATCGAGGAAGCAGAGATGGATGCTCGGGTGGAGCGGATTCTGTCGTCCTTGAAGTGACCTCACGCAACTTTGCGGATGCGGCAATTAAGATACTTCGAGTATCCGCACCAAGGAGGAATATCTCGTGAAAATCTTTGCAGCGTTTCTCGGCTTAGGTTTTCTTTTCTTTCCCTTTGTCGGCTCGGCCCAAGATGATTTTTCCGTTCAAGCTAATCTGCGGGCGCTTCAGGGTGACGTGCTTGAGCTTGAGATGAAATTGAAGGACCAGCAAGAGAAAATCCAGAATCTTGAGAAAAGATGTAAAGACCTCAATGAGGCGCTTAAAGATGCGCGAGGTGATATTGACTCCCTGCGGACCTCGGCAGATCGCGTGGACGACGAAAGTATAGGAAGCCCGCTTTACCGAATGAAAACCGATCTCATCGCTCTGGGAACCAAGCTTGCAGAGACGGAAGATAGGCTCACGACGGCGGAATTTGAGATCCAAGAGCTGGGATCCGGCCCCAGGAAACATCCGGTGATCCAGAAGCCTTCCGTGAGCAGGCCAAAGACGCCAGTTGACAAGCCGGAGCCCGCTCCGCAAGGAGGTACGCACTAGAGCTGGAAGGAGGGCGCGGCTCTCACTCGCGTAGGCATGACAGCGTTGGTGGGGGGGGTGGGAACATCCCCGACCGGCGGACTGCATCCTAATGGTCGTAACCGGCCCCAAGCCCAGGGAGGAACGGCAGCAGGATGAAGGGAAAGTTTGCGTTTGTTGGTGCGGCTTTGGTACTCCTTGCGCCCCTCGCCTTTGCCTTCTCGTTTCTCACCCACGAAACGATCATCGACGCCACCTGGGTGTCAGCCATCAAGCCGGTCCTGCTGGCGAAGTATCCCAATACGACGACGGAGGAGTTTGAGACCGCGCATGCCTTTGCCTACGGCGGCTGCGTCATTCAGGATGCGGGCTACTACCCACTGGGGCATCCGCCGTTCAGCGATCTGGCGCATTACGTGCGCACGGGCGATTTCATCACCAACCTGATCCGCCAGGCGCATAACGTGAATGAACTGGCATTCGCGCTGGGCGCGTTGTCGCATTATGTGGGCGACACGATCGGGCACATGGACGCGGTCAATCCCTCGGTGGCGATCGAGTTTCCGAACCTGGAGCAGAAGTATGGGCCGGTAGTGACGTATGAGGAGGGCTCGCATCAGCACGTTCGGACGGAGTGGGCCTTCGATATCGATCAGCTGAGTCACGCGCGGTTTGCCCCGGCGGTGTACCTGCGCAATGTTGGGTTCCGGGTGCCACGTCAGCTGCTGGAGCGGGCGTTCTATGTAACGTATGGGCTGCAGCTGAGCCGCGTTATCGGAAATGAGGGACACGCGGTCGCCAGTTATACCTGGGCGGCCCGGCAGTTCTTACCGCGCATCTCCTATGCCGAAGTGCTGCTGCACCGGAAAAGCTTTCCGCCGGATGAGGACCTGCCGGGGTTTCATACCTTCGCAGAGCGGCTGAAGAAAGCGTCGGCGGACAACGGTTGGGAGCAATATCGCAAACACACGGTGAGCTTCAGGACGCGCATGGTGGCGTTTGTGATTTTCATCCTGCCGAAGGTGGGAATTTTGTCGGACCTTTCCATTCGCGGCCCGACCAAGGACTCCGAGGAAAAGTACGTGGAAGCGGTGAATGCGGCGATCGACCGCTATCAGCAGCTGCTGGGAGAATTGGGGCAGAAGGATAAGGACGGCTTTTCGGTGCCGGATCTTGACCTGGATACGGGTTACCCGAGCCGGCCAGGGACCTATCGGCTGATGGACGAGACGTACGCGACGCTGCTGAAGGAAGTGACGGACAAGACGGCGGCGCCTCCGCTGGGGCTGCGGCAGAACATTCTGGCGTACTACTCGAACCCCGACGCGCCGATTTCGACGAAGAAGCACCCGAAGAAGTGGGCCCAGGTGCAGCAGGAGCTCGAGGTGTTGAAGAACATGCCCGCGACGCGAATTCCGAATGCGAAATAGCAGGTCGCAGGGCACAGATCACAGGTCGCAGGGAATCGATCACAGCTCGCAAGGCACAGATTGAAGTTACCTGTCTCGATTCGGGATATGCGCCGCGAACCGTCGCGGCGTGTATTCTGCCTTTGGCATGAAGCGCGTCCTGACGGCAATCGTCCTGATTCCCCTGGTGATCGCGGTAATTTACGTTTCGCCACGGTGGCCCATCGTGCTGATGAGCACGATCTTCGTGATTGCCGGCCTGGCGCTGTGGGAGTATCTGGGACTGGCGAACGCAATCGGCGCGAAAACGCCGAAGGTTGTCGTGATGGTCCTCCTGGCCCTTCTGATGGCGGCGATTTTTCGCAACCCCGAGCTGATGGCTCCGGTGATCGGCGCGATGGCGCTGGCGCTGCTCGTGATCTGCACGTTCCGCTCGCCGCTGGAGCGCGTGCTGCCGGACACGGCCTTTTCGGTTTTCGGGCTCCTTTATGTCGGCTTACCGATGTCGACGCTGTATCTGCTGTCGGCCCAGGACAACGGTCCGTCGCTGCTGGTGTTTCTGCTGCTGGTGGTTTGGGCGGGAGACATTGCCGCGCTGTATGTGGGGCGTTCGTTGGGACGATGGATGCTGGCGAAGCGGCTGAGCCCGAACAAGACGTGGGAAGGTTCGATCGCATCCGTTGCGGCCAGCGTGGGCATCGCGGCGCTGCTGGTGTGGCTGGGTGGCATGCTCACGGCACGCAGTCTCGAATATCTTTCCTATCCGGGAACGTACGTGCACTGGATGGGGCTGGCGGTGCTGCTGAATATCGCCGGCCAGGTGGGCGATCTGGCAGAGTCGGCGATCAAGCGCGCTGCTGGCGCAAAGGATTCCGGCAAGCTGCTGCCGGGGCACGGCGGCTTTCTGGATCGCATCGATGCGCTGCTGCTGGCTGCGCCGGTGCTGTGGTACGCTCAGTTAGCTCAGCAGTCGTTTTGAGAGACAGCCAGGAAGCTGTCAGCTAACAACCGGTCAGCGATGAAGCGGTTAGCGATACGACGGTCAGCAGTGAGACGGCCAGCGGGAAATATTCGGCAGCACAAGATTTCGGCACGGCTGGCCTCCTGGACGGAAGAATTCCTCCCTTGAAGCAGATCGCCATCCTTGGATCGACGGGCTCGATCGGGCAGAGCACGCTGGATATTGTTGCGCGCTATCCCGAGCGGTTCGCCGTAGCCTCGCTGGCCGCAGGCCGCAATGTGGATGCGGCGTTCGAGCAGTGTGTGCGGTGGCGTCCACGAGTGGTTTCCCTGGCGACTGAAGAACTGGCTGCGGAACTGGCAGCGCGTTTGCGTCCGGCGGGCGTGAACACGGAAGTCGTTTGGGGCAGCGCGGGCACGGTGTGCGTCGCGACTCTGCCGGAAGCCGACTTCGTCGTCTCGGCGATTGTGGGCGTCGCCGGACTCGAAGCCACCTACGCAGCTGTGCAGGCCGGCAAGACCATCGGCCTCGCCAACAAAGAGGCGATGGTTGCGGCGGGCGAAATTCTGACGGCGGCGGCGCGCGCGAAGAGGGTGGCGCTGCTGCCCATCGACTCCGAGCACAACGCGATTCACCAGTGCATGCGCGCGGGGGAGCGGCGCGAGGTGCGGCAGATCTGGCTTACGGCGTCGGGCGGCCCCTTTCGCACGCTGCCGGCGAGCGAATTTAAGAACATCACCGTGGAGCAGGCGCTGCATCATCCCACCTGGGTGATGGGGAAGCGGATCACGATCGACTCGGCGACGCTGCTGAACAAGGGGCTGGAGATTATCGAAGCGTGCCGGCTGTTCGATCTGCCGCCGTCAGCGATCCGCGTGACTGTGCATCCGCAGTCCACGGTGCACTCGCTGGTGGAGTNNTGCGCTTCGACATGGCGGCGCTCAGCGATCTGCACTTCGAGCCGCCGGATCTTCAGCGTTTTCCATGTTTACGGCTCGCGTATGAGGCTGCGGAGAAGGGCGGCGCGCACGCGATTGCGCTGAATGCGGCCGACGAAGTGGCGGTCGAGGCGTTCCTCGAACGAGTCATTCCCTTTACAGGGATTCCAGATACAATAGCTCAGGTACTCGAGACAACCCCGGAGACGCATCCGGCGACCATAGAAGAAGTGCTCGCGCTGGACAGTCAGGCGCGCGAGCGGGCGCGGGAGGTTTTGACGGGACGCAAAGCGTTTCGCCGTTGCTGAGCCCAGGATTCTCCGGTATGCTGCCCAGGTTCTCTCGGTTTTCGCCGAACTAGATTTCCACTATGCCTTTCGCCGTTACTGCGACCGTTTCGTTTCTTATTGTGCTCGGAATCATGGTGCTCGTGCATGAGTTCGGGCATTTTGCCGTGGCCAAACTGTGCGGCGTGCGCGTGGAAGTGTTTTCCCTCGGCTTCGGCACGCGGCTGTTCGGCGTGAAGTACGGCGACACGGATTACCGGATCAGCGCGCTGCCGCTGGGCGGTTACGTGAAGATGTCCGGCGAGACGCCGGGCTCGGAGACGACGGGGGACCCAGGCGAGTTCAGCGCGCATCCGCGGTGGCAGCGGGTCTTGATCGCGCTGGCCGGGCCGGTGGCGAATTTCATCCTGGCCTTTGTGCTGATGGCCGCCCTGTACACCATGCACAACGAGGTGGAGCAGTATCTGGCCGCTCCCGCGGTGCTGGATGTGGTGCCGCCGAATTCACCCGCCGGGCGCGCGGGGCTCGAGACCGGCGACCGCATCGTCCACTTCGATGACAAGAAGAATCCGACGTGGGAGACACTCACGGATCGCGCCTTGCTCGATGTGAACACCACGGTGCCGATCACGGTGGAGCGCACGGTGAACGGACAGACGAAGCAGTTCAGCACGGAGCTGCTGCTGGCCGATCCCTCGCATGGCGAGGATTTCGATATTGAGGCGCTGGGCCTGCTGCCGAAGGAGCAGGACGGGCCGGTCATGATTCAGGATGTGGTGCCGGGTAATCCAGCGGCGAAGGCCGGGCTGAAGACGGGCGATGGCCTGGTTGCGGTGAACGGCCAGCAGGTACACAGCGTTGCCGCGGTCATTACGGTTCTCGATGAAGGCGGCAATAAGCCCGCCAACCTGGTGATCGATCGCAACGGCAAGCAGTTTAGCGCCACCGTTCAGCCTGTCTGGACCGAGTACAGCACGGGTCAGGCACCCGGCTACGCCCTTGGGTTCCTCCCTGCGCCGCCGCCGTTCACGGTGGAGCAGTTGCCGCTGTCGAAGGCGATCCAGCGGTCGATCTCGTACAACGTGCATTATTCCGGGCTGATCCTCGACATTCTGCACCGCATGTTCACCCGTCACGGCCAGGTCATGCAGCAGCTCAGCGGACCGATCGGCATGGCGCGCATGACCGGCGAGGCAGCGGAGATGCACGGATGGCAGCCGATCATCGGGCTTACCGCGCTGATCAGCCTGAACCTCGGCATCATGAACCTGCTGCCCATCCCGATTCTCGACGGCGGCATGATTCTGCTGCTGTGCATCGAGGGAATGCTGCGGCGGGACCTGAAACAGGAGTTCAAAGAGCGCGTGTATCAGGTCGCGTTCGTCATGCTCATCCTGTTCTTCGCCATCATCATGGTGAACGACGTCTCGAAGCTGAATCTGTTCCAGCATCTGAAGCCATAGCTCTTTAGCCATAGTTTTTTGAGTTTTGAAGACAACGGGTCCGCCGGATGGCGGGCCTTTTCGTTTTCGTGCCCGGCTCTCTGGGGCTTAGAGAGCCATCGGCGGCGGCTCGTAGCCAAAGGCTCTGTCCAGCGCATCCGTAACCTCGAGGACGAGTTCGTCGGCCCAGGGGCGGCCGGCGATCTGGACACCGATGGGCAGGCCTTCGGCCGAGCGCATGACAGGAACCACAGCGGCGGGTCCACCCAGCAGATTGAACCACTGCGTGAAGCGCATCGCGTCGAGGTAGTCGACGCTCTGGCCGTCGATCGTCCACCTGCGCTCGAAGGGTTTGAATGCCGGAATGGAGCAGACGGGGCAAAGCAGGATGGGGAAGGCGCGCATTTCGTCGAGGAGGCGCGAGCGGACCTTGTCGGACTCAACCCAGGCGTCGAGAAGGGAATTGGCGGTGAGCGGCGATACGGCGCGGGCGATGGCGAGGAAGTCACGGAACGTGGGGCTGAGTTCTTCTTCACGGCCCCGGATGGTCGGTGCGTAGAGCATCGCTCCGCATTGAACGAAGAAGGTGAACCAAAGTTGCCGCGCGGCTTCGAGGGACGCGGGGCGGAAGGGCTTCACGGTGAAGCCCTGGCCCTGGAGGACCTGGACGGATTGTTGGACGGCCGCACGGGTTTCTGGCGTGACGGGGATGAGGCCGTCGTCTTCGAAGTATCCGATGGGGACCTGCTTTGCTTCCTCGCGCGAGACCGGCCGAAGCGGGACGGGGGCGCTGTTGGGGTCGATGGCGTCCTGGCCGGCGAGCGTCTCGAAGAGGAGACGCACATCGCCGATGGTGCGTGCCATGGGGCCGATGGAGCCGAGGAAAGCGAAGGGACCGAGGCACGGCGGCAGATGGCCGGCCGCGGGGAAGCGCCCCGCCGTGGGCTTGAGCGCACAGATGCCGGTGAAGTGTGCGGGCTCGCGAACGGATCCGCCGCTGTCGCTGCCGAGGCCCGCCGCAGACAGACCCGCTGCGATGGCTGCCGATTCGCCGCCGCTGGATCCGCCCGGGGTACGTTCGAGATCCCAGGGATTACGCGTGCTGCCGTAGAGCAGGTTCTCGGTCTCATAGGCCATGAGGAACTCGGGGCAGTTGGTGGTGCCGAGGATGACGGCGCCAGCCGCGAGTAGACGGTCGACCAGGACGGCGTTCGTATCCGGAATGAAGCCGCGATGGATCGTGCTGCCGGTTTCGCAGCGATACCCAGCGACCGCGATCGAGGATTTGACGGTGACGGGGAGGCCGGAGAGCGGACCGGGGCGGAGGCGCGCGACCTGAGACCGCACGCGGTCGGCGTCGAAGTCGACCAGGGCGTTGAGCTGCGGATTGAGCCGCCGGATCTGTGCGATGTGCTCGTCGAGGAGTTCCCGCGGCGTGATGTCGCGACGCCGCAAGAGTGCGAGCTGTTCGCTGGCCGGGCGGAGCGTGATGGGCACTGAATCGGACATGAAACAGGGCGAAGGCAAATTATAATTTCGACGCAGTGCTGACTCACTCCTTCGACGCGCCGCGTTTTGGTTCGACTCCCTCCTGGGCCGAAATTCTGGGGCGCGAAACGACGACTCATCGACCCATTCTGATTCCTGGCGTTGCCGGCCGGCGTGTGCTGGTGACCGGAGCCGGTGGGTTCATCGGGTCGGAGATGGCGCGCGTGTTCGCTGCTTCCGGTGCTGCTGAGATCGTGCTGCTCGAGATTGCGGAGCGGGCCCTGTTTGAGGTCGACCGCAACCTGTCGGCGCAAGGCTTCGGCGAGAGAACGGTTCCAGTGCTGGGCAGCCTGTGCGATCGCGCGCTACTGGCGTCAGTTTTCGAGGAGCATCGGCCGGAGATCGTTCTGCATGCGGCCGCGCTGAAGCATGTGCCGCTGATGGAGCGGAATCCGTTTGCGGCGGTGGAGACGAACGCGCTGGGAACGTGGGGCCTGGCACGAATCGCAGCCGACCACGTTGTGCGGAAGATGATTCTGGTCTCAACCGATAAAGCAGCCGCTCCGCACAGCATCATGGGTGCGTCGAAGCGAATCGCGGAGCTGGCGATGCTTCCTTATGCGGGATTCGCAGCGGTGCGGCTGGTGAATGTGATCGGGTCGCCGGGCAGCGTCGCCCCGCTTTTCGCGGAACAGATTGCGCAAGGGGGGCCGGTGACGGTGACGCATCCGGCTGCGCAGCGGTACTTCTTCACGCTGGACGAAGCAGTGGGGCAGCTGGCGGAGGCAGTTGCGGTAGACGGAGCGCGAGGTGTGCTGGTGCCAGAGCCCGGCGAGCCTGTTGTGATCGCCGATCTGGCGCAGTGGATGATCGCTGCGAGCGGGCGTGACGTGCCCATCGTCTTCAGCCAGCTGCGCCCGGGCGACAAGCTGGAGGAGGCATTGGTCGCGCCGCCGGAACGCTGCAGAGGGCGCGTGACAGCGGGACTGCGCAGCATTGTGGGTCCCTCGGCCGCAGACCTCGAGACACGCATCTCCGCGCTGGAGACAGCCATTGTCGCTCGCGATCTTCCCCAACTGCTCCGCCTCGTCGAGCATCTCGTCCCGGACTACGAGCCGAGCGCGCTGCTGCGCGACGCGGTGTGCGCCAGTCGATGAAGCGCCGCATCGCTGTCGTTACAACGTCACGCGCCGATTACAGCCACCTGTACTGGCCGCTGAAGCTGCTTTCGGAGCATCCCGAGGTCGATCTGCGGCTCATTGCTATGGCGTCGCACCTGTCGCCGGAGTTCGGCGCAACGGTGCGCGAAATCGAGAAGGATGGCTTTGCCATCGCGGCGCGGATCGAAACACTGCTGAGTTCGGACAGCGATGTGGGGATGGCGAAGAGCATTGGGGTGGCGGTGTTGTCGCTGGCCGACGCGCTGGGCGCGATGCGGCCGGACCTGCTGCTGCTGATTGCCGACCGCTACGAGATGCTAGCGCCGGCCTCAGTGGCGCTGTCGCTTCGCATTCCGATTGCGCATATCGAGGGTGGAGAGATCAGCGAAGGGGCGATTGACGATGCGGTGCGCAACGCGCTGACCAAAATGAGTCACATCCATTTCACGTCGACCGAAACGGCGCGGGCGCGAGTCATTGCAATGGGCGAAGAGCCGTGGCGGGTGCATCGGGCCAGCGCGCCGTCGCTCGATCACCTGCGACGCAGCCGCCTGCTGTCGCGCGAGGAGGTAGAAGCGGCCTGCGAGCTGGATTTTCGCGTCCCGGCGCTGCTGGTGGCGTATCACCCGGTAACGCTGGAGAAGGACACAACCTGCGAGGCGGATGCGCTGTTTGCGGCGCTGGAGCAGATCGCGCAACAGGGGACGATGCAGATCCTGTTCTGCTATCCCAACGCCGACGCGGGGAGCCGCTTGCTGATGGAGCGGAGCCGGGCCTTCGCCGCACAACACACGGCGGTGAAGATCTTCGTGAACCTCGACGCGGTGACGTACTGGAGCCTGCTGCGCTGTGTCGAGGTGGTGGTGGGCAACTCGTCAAGCGGCATCATGGAGACGGCGTCGTTCGCGCTGCCGACGGTGAATGTAGGGCTACGGCAAAGGGGACGCGAGCGGGCAGGCAATGTCCTCGACGCTGAGCCTGAGAAAGATGCGATTCTGGCGCGGATTGCGGAGGCGCGGAGCGCGACGTTCCGCACTTCACTCGAGACGATGACGAATCCCTATGGCGACGGGCATGCGGCGGTGCGNNGAAGGCGTGATGGAGCACGAGATTCCGCTTTCGGCGCCCGACATCACCGAGGCGGAAATTGAGGCGGTCGCCGCGGTGCTGCGCACGCCGCGCCTGAGCCTGGGTCCGAAGCTGCAGGAGTTCGAAGCGGCGATGGCGGCGTATGTGGGCGTGCCGCATGCGGTGGGGGTAAGTTCCGGGACGGCGGGATTGCACCTTGCAATGTTGGCGCTGGAGATTGGCGCAGGCGACGAGGTCATTGTTCCGTCGTTCACCTTTGTCGCGGTGGCAAATGCGGTGCGGTATGTGGGCGCGATGCCGGTGTTTGCGGACATCGATGCGGCCACGCTCAATATCGATTCGAAGAGTGTGGAGGCCGCGATCACGCCGCGGACGCGAGCTCTCATTGTCGTCCACACGTTCGGGCGACCGGCAGATCTAACGTCTCTTCTGCCCATCGCTGAGCGGCACAACTTGCTGCTGATTGAGGACGCGTGCGAGGCGATTGGGGCGGAGATCGGCGGGCGGCGGGTGGGGAGCTTCGGGGATGCCGGTGTCTTCGCGTTCTATCCCAACAAGCAGATCACGACGGGCGAGGGCGGGATGGTGGTGACGCGGAGCGCCGATGTCGCGCGCCGCATCGCGGCTTTGCGTAACCATGGCCGTTACGAATCGGATCCGGCAGGCATCGCGCAGACTCCGGAATCTTCCGGCTCCTGGTTCGAACATGCAGAGCTGGGGTTCAACTACCGGCTCTCGGAGATGCAGTGCGCGCTCGGACTAGAGCAGCTGGCGCGGATCGAAGAGATTTTGGCGCGGCGCGAGGCAATCGCCCGCCGCTATTGTGAGCTGTTAGGTGGGGATTCAAACCTGATCCTGCCTGCGATCGATCTTCCCGATCAGCGGTTGAGCTGGTTTGTGTTCATCGTGCGGCTGGCGGAGCGCTTCTCGCAGGCAGATCGCGATCGCGTGCAACGCGATTTGGCCGCGGAAGGGATTGCGACGGGACGGTACTTTGCGCCCATTCACCTGCAGCCGGCCTATGCGGCATGGCGCCAGAGTGCCCGGCTGCAGGTGACGGAATCCGTTGCGGCGCGCGCTCTGGCGTTGCCGTTCTTCAATCGCATCACGAATGAGCAGATCGAGCGCGTCTGCGGCGTACTGAGACGCGTATTGCAGTCCGTGCGTTGACAGCGGGCCGACGTGGAGAACCTGCTTCATTATCCCCGGAACGAGTCATCGCGGTTTCACAGCCGGATGCTAGGATGAGGCCATGCCCGCCAGCCGCAAGATTGCAGCGAAGCGGCGTCGCGCCGCTCCCGCAAAAAAGCGTTCGCACGCGCCGGGCATTCCTCGCGAACTGGTGGTGCTGACCGGGCTTTCCGGATCGGGCAAAGCGTCAGCCCTGAAGGCGTTCGAGGACCTCGGCTTTTACGCGGTGGACAACATGCCGGTGATGCTGGTGCCGCCGTTCGCGGAGCTGGTGGCGCATTCGCGCGATATCCGGCAGGCGGCGCTGGTGGTGGATGTGCGCGAGGGGCAGAGCCTCGAGAAATTTCCCGCGATCCTGCGCGATATTCGCCGCACGCTGTCCACCACGGTTGTGTTTCTTGAAGCCTCCAAGGCGGCGCTGCTGGCGCGGTACTCGGAGACGCGGCGGCCCCATCCGCTGGGCCGCGAAGAGCGCGTGACGCGCGCGCTGAACGAGGAGCGCAAACTCCTCGCGCCGATCCGCAATGTTGCGGATGTGGTGATCGACACGACGAAATTCAACGTGCACGAACTGCGCGCGTATATCCAGAACAAGTTTATTCGCGAGAGCGATGGCAAGAATCTGCTGATCTCGTCGATCAGTTTCGGTTACAAGAACGGCGTGCCGCTGGACGCGGATCTGGTCTTCGATGTGCGGTTCCTTCCCAACCCGCACTTCGTGCCGGAGTTTCGGAACCTGACCGGCAAAGACCCGAAGGTCGAGAACTACATCGTGAGCTTTCCCCAGACGCGGGAGTTTCTCGACCGCGTAACGGACATGCTGCTCTTCCTGCTGCCGCACTACATCAACGAGGGCAAGAGCTATCTCACGCTGG